>CAMLQP010000121.1 GCA_946482115.1 uncultured Comamonadaceae bacterium | reverse complement strand
GCGCCAACCTGCTCTACAGCCCGCGCAACAAGATCCTGGCGACCTCGCTGCTGGTGGAGGCCTTCCTGTACGAGGAGCAGACCCGGCGCGGGATCAGCATCAAGCACTGGGAAGAGTTCGAGGACGTGGCGGACCACTGCACGGTCTGCCACAAGTGCCTCACGCCCTGCCCGGTCAAGATCGACTTCGGCGATGTCACCATGAACATGCGCAACCTGCTGCGCAAGATGGGTCAGAAGAGCTTCCGGCCCGGCAACGCGGCGGCCATGTTCATGCTCAATGCCACCAACCCCGAGACCATCAAGCTGGCCCGCAGCGCGATGGTGGGCGTGGGCATGAAGGCCCAGCGCGTGGCGCACGACCTGCTCAAGGTGGTGGCGCGCAGGCAGACCAGCGCGCCGCCGGCCACGGTGGGCACCGCCCCCATCAAGGAGCAGGTGATCCACTTCATCAACAAGAAGATGCCGGGCAACCTGCCCAAGAAGACCGCGCGCGCGCTGCTGGACATCGAGGACAAGGACTACGTCCCCATCATCCGCGACCCGCAGCACACCACGGCCGATACCGAGGCGGTGTTCTATTTTCCCGGCTGCGGCTCGGAGCGCCTGTTCAGCCAGGTCGGCCTGGCGACCCAGGCCATGCTGTGGCACGCGGGCGTGCAGACAGTGCTGCCGCCAGGCTATCTCTGTTGCGGCTACCCGCAGCGCGGCTCGGGCCAGTTCGACAAGGCCGAGAAGATCATCACCGACAACCGGGTGCTGTTCCACCGCGTGGCCAACACGCTCAACTACCTGGACATCAAGACCGTGGTGGTGAGCTGCGGCACCTGCTATGACCAGCTGCAGGGTTACGAATTCGAGAAGATCTTCCCAGGCTGCCGCATCATCGACATCCACGAGTACCTGCTGGAAAAAGGCATCGTTCTCGAGGGCAAGGGCGCTTACCTCTATCACGACCCCTGCCACACGCCCATGAAGCTGCAGGAGCCGCTCAAGACCGTCAAGGCGCTGGTGGGACCCGACGTGCTGCAGAGCGCGCGCTGCTGCGGCGAGTCGGGCACCTTGGGCGTGACCCGGCCCGACATCTCCACCCAGGTACGCTTCCGCAAGGAAGAGGAGCTGCGCAAGAACGAGGTCGCTCTGCGCGAGCAGGCCGGTCTGGCCGAAGGTGAAAACCTCAAGATCCTGACCAGCTGTCCCAGCTGCCTGCAGGGCCTGAGCCGCTACGGCAACGATCTCAGCAACGGCCTGCTGGAAGCCGACTACATCGTGGTCGAGATGGCGCGCAAGATTCTCGGGGAGAACTGGATGCCCGACTATGTGGCGCGAGCCAACGCGGGCGGCATCGAGCGGGTGCTGGTCTGATGACTTGCCCCCTCTGCGCGGAGGACGGCGGCAAGCTGGTCGTGCGCACGCCCCGCTGGCGCGTGATCCGCGTGACCGACACGCCGGCCTTCCCGGCGTTCTACCGCGTGGTCTGGAATGCCCACGCGGCCGAGCTGTCCGATCTGGCACCGGCCGAACGCGCCGAGTGCCTGGAGGCCGTGGTGGCGGTGGAGCGCGTGCTGCGCGAGCACCTGCAACCCACCAAGATCAACCTCGCCGCATTGGGCAACGTGGTACCCCACCTGCACTGGCACGTGGTGGCGCGCTTCGGCTGGGACAGCCACTTTCCGCAACCGCTGTGGGCGGCGCCGGCACGGCCGGCCGACGAAGCCCGGCTGGGCGCGCTGGCGGATGCCTTGCCCGCGCTGGATGCCGCCATCGCCCAGGCGCTGGGCGGCGACTGACTCCCGCCCGCCACACCCGGCGCGGTCCCGGCTTGGAAAAACCCGGCAACCCCGGTAAGCTGCTTCACATTTTGTGACGTATCGGGTGCACGCTCCCGGAGGAGTTGGACTGATGGGATGTCGCGCGGCGACAAATCGGTATGGCGGGCCAGTGGCCGCGGGCTGGGTTTTGGGCCTGGGCCTGGGGCTGCTGCTCGCCGGGCCCGTGCTGGCCCAGGGCCAGCCGCAGGCCTGGGTGGACCAGGTGCGCGGCGCCGGCCTGGCCCAGCGCGCGGGTGAGGCGCCTCGCATCCTGGGCAACGGACTGCCGCTGCAGGAGGGCGACGTGGTCACGGTCGCGCCCGGCGGCGCGGCGCTGGTGCGCCTGTCCGACGGCAGCCGCATGACGGTGCGGCCCGACACCTCGTTCCAGATTGAGACCTACCGCTTCCGCGACGGTGCGCCGGACAACAGTCTGGTCATGCGCCTGCTGCGTGGCGGGCTGCGCGTGCTGACCGGACGGCTCACCAAGGACGCCCCCGAGGCCGGCCGCATCCACACCACGACCGCGACCATCGGCATACGCGGCACCGATTTCGATGCCCGCCTGTGCGCCGCCGACGACTGCGCCAACGAACCCCGGCGCGCGGGCCGCGAGGCGCGCCCCAACGGCGTGCGCGCGAGCGCCCGCGTGGCGTCGGTGCGCGGCGAGCTGTTTGCCGTGGCGGCCACCGGCGAACGCCGGCTGCTGGCCCAGGGCGCGGGGGTCTATCCCGGCGACGTGGTCGAAAGCGGCGCGCAGACCCAGGCGCTGCTGGTGTTCCGCGACCAGAGCCGCACCACGCTGGGCGGCGGCACCCGCCTGCGCGTGGACGATTTCGTCTACGACGAGGCCAATGCCGGCGACGGCCGCTTCCTCGTCAGCCTGCTGCGGGGCTCCATGCGTTCCCTGACCGGCCTGATCGGCGGCGCCAACCCGCGCAACGTCAAGGTACAGACCACCACGGCCACCGTGGGCATACGCGGCACCGGCTTCGACCTGCGCTGCGATGGCACCTGCGCCAGCGAGCCCGAGGCACCTGGCACCGGCCTGGCGGTCTTCACCTGGCAGGGCACCGTCGAGGCCACGCGGCCGGGCGGCGCGGTCCAGGTGATCGAGGCTGGCCGCGGCCTGGCCTTCAATGCCGCCGGTGAGCAGCCGCTGGACGCCTCGCCGGCGGAAGGCCTGGAGCGGCCGGACGGCGCCACCGTGCCGCCCAAGCTGTTCGGCACCGCCCCGGTCGACCCGTCGCGCGAGGGCCTGTACGTGTTCGTGCGCGATGGTCACGTGGAGCTCATCACCGCCAGCCAGCGCCTGCACCTGGGTCGCGGCGAGGCGGGTTACGCCGATCCCGGCGGCGAGACCAGCCGGCCGGACACCGTGCCGCCCTTCATCGACAACGACCCGACCCCGCTGCCCAGCCGCGAGAACTTCACCCTCAGCATCCTGCTCAACGAACTGGGCATAGAGACGTCCAATGTCTGCAGATAAGCCCATGCGACGCCTTCGCACCCTGTCCATTGCTGCCAGCCTGTGCCTGGCCGGGCCGCTGCTGGCCCAGACCTTCGCCATCAAGGGCTTCCAGGTCACGGGCGACAACCCGCTGGACTCGGCCACCACCACGCGCGTGCTGGCGCCTTTCCTGCGGGCCGACGCCGGCCTGGAGACGTTGCAGAAAGCCTCGGCGGCGCTGGAGGCCGAGCTGCGCGAACGCGGCTACAGCCTCTACCGCGTGGCGCTGCCGCCGCAGACGGTGAGCGACACCATCTCGCTCACGGTCGTGCGATTCACCCTGGACCAGGTCACGGTGACGGGCGCGCAGCACCGCAGCGAGGCCAACGTGCGTGGCAGCCTGCCCGAGCTTCAGCCCGGTGCCAGCCCGAACGTGCGGCGTCTGGCGGTCCAGACGGCCATCGCCAACGAGAACCCGTCGCGCCAGGTGACGGTGGCGCTGCGCGAATCCGCCACGCCCGACCGCATCGACGCCGAGGTGCAGGTGCGCGACGAGCGCCCCTGGAACCTGGCCGTCAACTGGAACAACGCCGGTTCGTCCCAGACCGGGCACGACCGGCTGACCGTGGCCGGCAGCCACCACAACCTGTTCGACCGCGACCACCAGTTCGCGGCCGCCTACACCACCTCGCTGGACGAGCCCTCGCGGGTGAAGCAGCTGGGCCTGTCCTACCGCGTGCCGCTGTACGAATGGGGTGGCAGCCTGGGGCTTAGCTTCACCCATTCCGACGTGCTGGGCGATTTCGGCTCCTTCACCAGTTCGGGCGCAGGCCGCACGCTCGCGTTCAACTACACCCACTACTTCCAGCCGGAGGGCGGGCGGCGCAGCTACCTCACGCTGGGCCTGGAGGACCGCTGGTACGAGTCCGGGCAGACCATTGCCGGCGGCGTCCTGATTCCTGCGGCCACGGTGGACCGGCGCGGCCGCCCGCTGTCGGTGGGCTATGTAGCCCGGGTGCAGGGCGACCGCAGTGCCTGGGGCTACCAGGCCGAGCTGGCCTGGAACACCGGCTCCGGGTCTGGCAACAGCCTGGCGGCCTATCGCACCGAGAACCCGGGCATAGACACCGCCAGCTGGCGCGCGCTGCGCCTGGGCGGGCACTACAGCCACACCTTGCCCAGCGGCTGGATCTGGTCGGCGCGCGCGCAGGCCCAGTTCAGCCCCCATGCGCTGATCGCCGGTGAGCAGTTCGGGATCGGCGGGGCTGGTTCCGTGCGCGGCAGCGCCGAGCGTCCCATCAGCGGCGACAGCGGCCTGTTCACGAGCGTCGAGGTCACCACCCCGGAATGGATGCCAGGGCTGCGTTTCGCGGCCTTCCTGGACGCCGGATGGCTTTCCAACCAGAGGCCTGCGGCCACCGGCCGGCTGTCGTCCGACGGCGTGAGCAGTGTCGGTGTCGGCCTGCGCTACGGCCGGCCGGGGCGCATGGCGCTGGCGATGGATTACGGGCATATCATCTCGGGCAGCAACTCCATCTCCACGCTGGCACCGCGCAAGGGCGACCACAAGCTGCATGTCAGCGCCACCATCAAGTTCTGAGTCTCCCGTCCCATGGCCGGCCTGCAATCCCATACCCCGTCACCGGTGGCGCTCACCGTCCACCAGCAATCCCGCGTGCTTGAAATCGGTTTTGACGACGGCCGGGTGTTCCGCATCCCGTTCGAACTGATGCGGGTCTATTCCCCGTCGGCCGAAGTACAGGGCCACGGTCCGGGCCAGGAGGTGCTGCAGACCGGCAAGCGCGAAGTCGGCGTCGCCGACATCGAGCCGGTGGGCAACTACGGCGTCAAGCCGCGCTTCACCGACGGCCATGACAGCGGCATCTTCACCTGGGACTACCTTTATCACCTGGGCAGCCAGGGCGATCAGCTGTGGGCCGATTACAACGCCCGTCTGCAGGCCGCCGGCGTGGACCGCGACACCCCCATGCCCGGGAAAAGTGCGCACGCCTGCGGCCACCACCACTGAAAGACCCCACAATGCCCCATCGTGGGGCCGTGGTTATCCCGCAACAGTGCGCCGCCTGCCCTAACATCGGGCTATGAGCCCCGCGCGGCCGCCCAGACAGGGCTCGCACCGCAGGGCGTAGCACGAAGGTTTTCAATGGCAGGTACTCACTTCGGTTTCAAGACGGTCGACGAGCGCGACAAGGCGGCGCATGTCCGTGGCGTGTTCGACGCGGTCGCCTCGCGCTACGACGTCATGAACGATGCCATGTCGGGCGGCATCCACCGGCTGTGGAAACGCTACACCATTGCCGTGGCCAACCCGCAGCCGGGCGACCGCGTGCTCGACATCGCAGGCGGTACCGGCGACCTGGCGCTGGCCTTCGCTCCCAAGGTCGGCCCGACCGGCCAGGTGGTCCATACCGACATCAACGAAGCCATGCTGCGCGAAGGCCGCAACCGCCTGCTCGATGCCGGCGTGGTGCTGCCCACCGTGGTCTGCGACGCCGAGTGTCTGCCGTTCCCCGACGGCCATTTCGACACGGTGACCGTGGCCTTCGGCCTGCGCAACATGACCCACAAGGACGGCGCCCTGCGCGAGATGCAGCGCGTGCTCAGGCCCGGCGGCAAGCTGCTGGTGCTGGAGTTCTCCAAGGTGGCTCCCCCCTTGGCCAAGGTCTACGACTGGTACACCTTCAAGGTGGTGCCGCTGATGGGGCGCCTGATCGCCGGCGACGAGGGCAGCTACCGCTACCTCGCCGAATCCATCCGCATGCACCCGGACCAGGAAACGCTGCGCGCCATGGTGCGCGAGGCGGGCTTTGGCCACGTGGACTGCCACAACCTCACCGGCGGCGTTGCGGCGCTGCATGTGGGCATCAAGTGCTGACCGACCTTTTTTTGACTGTGAAGACTGGGGACAAATCATGAAAGCCTGGGCAATTCTTCTGGCGTGTGCGGTGGCGGTGGCCTCGCAGGATGTGTGGGCCAAGCGCATGGGGGGCGGTGGCTCCTTTGGCAAGCAGTCCACCAACGTGACGCAGCGCAATGCGACCACGCCCACGAGCCCAACCCAGGCGCCGGCGCAGAACACCGCGCAGCAGCGCCCGACCGGCAGCCCGGCGGCCACGGCTCCGGCCGCCGCACCCAAGCGCAACTGGGGCGCCATGCTCGGCGGTCTGGCCGCCGGCCTGGGCCTGGCCTGGCTGGCCTCCACGCTGGGTTTCGGCGAGGCCTTCGCCAACTTCTTGCTGATCGCTCTGCTGGCCGTGGCCGTTATGGCCCTGATCGGCTGGGTGATGCGCTCGCGCCAGGGCGCGGCCCAGCCGCGCAGCGGCCTGGCCTACCAGGGCGCTGACGCCGCCGCGCCGCGCGCCTACAGCCCGCAGAACGTGGGCAACGACGCCTCGGCCCGCCCCTGGGAGCGCAGCACCACCATGAACTTCGAGCCCACCCAGTCGGGCGGCGGCTCCCTGATCGGCTCGGCGCTTGCCGGTCCCCAAGGCTGGGGGGTGCCGGCCGGCTTCGACGCCGAAGGCTTCCTGCGCGCCTCCAAGACCAATTTCGTGAACCTGCAGGCAGCCTGGGACCGCGCCGACATCCCGGCGCTGCGCGCGATGATGACGGACGAGATGCTGGACCAGATCAAGGCCCAGCTCGCCGAGCGCGAGCAGCACGCCCGGGGCGCGGCCAACCAGACCGAGGTCGTGATGCTGGAAGCCCAGCTGCTGGGCATCGAGGAGCTGGACGGCGAGTACATGGCCAGCGTGGAGTTCTCCGGCCTCATCCGCGAGGAGCCCTCGGCCGGCCCCAATCCCTTCCGCGAGGTCTGGAACATCACGCGCCCCACGTCCGGCCCGGGGGGCTGGCTCGTGGCGGGCGTTCAGGCACTGCAGTAGGCATCGCGTTATCCGTCAGAATCGGGGGCTATGAATCCGGCCCCTCCTTTCCCGCCCGTTCCCGATTTTCTGCAGAAGTTCGCCGCCTCGCTGCCCGTGCCTGACTGGCTGGTGGCGGAGCTGCAGAACCGCGTGGTGCTGTTCCTCAACCACGTGCTGATGCAGGAGCCGCAGGCGCAGGAGCGTCTGAAGCGACAGCAGGGCAAGGTGGTGCGCGTGAGCTGGGGGGCGTTTGAGCTGCCGCTGGCGGCCACGCCCGCCGGACTGCTGGAGCGTGCCGCGCCCGGCGCCGCCCCCGATCTCTCCGTGACGCTGGCCGATGCCTCGCCGCTTGCCATGGCCCAGGTGCTGCTGGCGGGCGACAGACCCCGCATCGACATCCAGGGCGATGTCCTGCTGGCCGCCGAGGTGGCCTGGCTGGTGGACAACCTGCGCTGGGATGTGGAGGAAGACCTCTCGCGCCTGGTGGGCGACGCCACCGCGCACACACTGGTGTCGCAGGCCCGTGCGGCGGCCGGCGCGCTGCGCGACTTCCTGCGCCGCGCCGCGCCCAAAGGCAGGGCGGCCTCATGAGGAGGCTCCTGCGAGGCGCCTTCATTTTCTGGGTGGTGTTCCGCTACGGGCTGGACGACCTCGTCCTGTCCAGTTTCGAGCACCGCGGCCTGCGGCTGCTGACGCGTGTCCTGACGCTCGGGCGCGACCTGCGCGCGCCGCGTGGCCAGCGCCTGCGCGAGGCGCTGGAACGGCTGGGCCCCATCTTCGTCAAGTTCGGTCAGGTGCTGTCCACCCGGCGCGACCTGCTGCCGGCCGATATCGCCACCGAGCTGGCGCGGCTGCAGGATCGCGTGCCGCCGTTTCCCGCCGCCGTCGCCGTTGCCACCATCGAGCGCGCCTTCGGTCGTCCGGTGACCGGGCTGTTCGAATCGTTCGAGCGCGAGCCCGTGGCCAGCGCGTCCATCGCCCAGGTGCATTTCGCCACGCTG
>CAMLQP010000120.1 GCA_946482115.1 uncultured Comamonadaceae bacterium | reverse complement strand
TCAGCCAGGTTCGGCGGCCGTTGTCTACGGTTGCTTCGCTCATGGGGATCTTTCAGTGACTAATGCGGGGAACTTTTCTGAGGCGCCCCGCGCGCGGGCGCACGGTGGGCCAAGGGACAACCCTGCATTGTAGCGGAGCGTTTCGGGCGGAAGGCCAGCGCCGCCCGGCCGTCTTGACGGCCAAGCTCCGACAATGCGACACAATTCAGCTTTACCACTTCACCGGAGCGAGAGGCATGGGCATGCTGCAGGAATTCAAGCAGTTCGCGGTCAAGGGCAACGTGATCGACCTGGCGGTTGGCGTCATCATTGGCGGGGCCTTCGGCAAGATCGTCGGCTCGCTGGTGGACGACGTCATCATGCCGCTGGTGGGCGCGGTGGTCGGCAACCTCGATTTCTCCAACCTGTTCGTCGCCCTGGGCCCGATCCCGGCGGGCACGGCCGCCACGCTGGCCGCCACCAAGGCCGCCGGGGTGCCGGTGTTCGCCTATGGCAGCTTCATCACCGTGGCGCTCAACTTCCTGATCCTGGCCTTCATCATCTTCCTGATGATCAAGCAGATCAACCGCCTGAAGGCGGAGCAACCGGCACCGGAGCCCGCCGAGCCGCCGCCCACGCCCGAGGAAGTGCTGCTGCTGCGCGAAATCCGCGACAACCTCAAAAAGTAAGGTCCCGCGCGCTCCGCCGCTGCGCGGGTCGCAGCCTCAGGAGGGGCTGGGCCGGCTAGGGGCGGCCCGGCGCCGGCTCTGTCAGCCGTCTGGCCTCCTCGATCGCGGCCAGCAGGCTGGCCGGATCGGCCCGGCCCGTGCCCGCGATGTCGAAGGCGGTGCCGTGGTCGGGGCTGGTGCGCACCAGGGGCAGGCCCAGCGTCACGTTGACGCCTTGGTCCAGCCCGAGGTACTTCACGGGAATCAGCCCCTGGTCGTGGTACATGGCCACCACCACGTCGAATTCGCCCTGCCGCGCCCGCATGAACACCGTGTCGGGCGCGTGCGGGCCGCTCACCGCCAGACCCTCGGCCCGCGCCTCGGCCACGGCCGGGGCAATGTGATCGATCTCCTCGCGCCCGAACAGCCCGCCTTCGCCCGCATGGGGGTTCAGTCCCGCCACCGCGATGCGCACGCCCGGGCGGCCCAGCCGGGCGAAATGCGCGGCGGTGATGCGGATGGTGGACAAGACGTTTTCCCGCGTTACGGCATCGAGCGCCCGGCGCAGCGAAACGTGGATGCTGACCAGCACGGTGCGCAGCCCGGGGCCGGCCAGCATCATGCGCACCGGCACATCGTCCACCGGCAGACCCAGGTGTTCGGCGGCCAGGGCCTGCAGCATCTCGGTGTGGCCCGGGTACGTGAGGCCAGCAGCGGCCAGCGCCTCCTTGTGGATGGGGGCGGTCACCAGGGCCGCCGCGCGGCCCGCCAGCACCTCGCGCGCGCCCCAGGCGATGGCATCGGCGGCGGCCCGCCCGGCGGCGGCGCTGACACGGCCCCACGCGGGGGGCGGCAGCGGTTCACCGGCCTGGACAAATGCCACTTCACCGGGCGGCGCCGCGAATGGCTCCAGGCGCTCCAGCCGGCGCAGACGCAGTCCGACGCCAGCCACCCCGATGGCCCGCCGCAGGCAAGCCTCGTCGCCCGCCACCACCACGCCGGCCACGGCCTGCGGGTGTTCGTGGCAGACGCGCGCCACCAGTTCGGGCCCTATGCCGGCCGGATCACCCATGGAAATGACCAGCGGCTTGGCGCTCATGCCGGGTTGTCGATGTCGATGAAGCGGTGCTCGAGCCCCAGCCGGGCCGCCACATGGGCGCCGACGGCGGGCGCGCCGTAGCGCTCGCTGGCGTGGTGGCCGCAGGCGATGAAGGCCACGCCGCACTCGCGGGCATAGTGCGCCTGGGGTTCGGAGATCTCGCCAGTCACGAACACGTCGGCACCGGCCGCGATGGCGGCCTCGAAATAGGACTGCGCCCCGCCCGTGCACCAGGCAATGCGCCGTGGTACGCGGCCGGGGGCGTCAACCAGCGTCACCGGGCGGCCCAGGCGGCGTTCGATGTCCCGCGCCAGCTCGGCGGCGCTCGGCAGCGGCACGGCAGCAGCCCCGAGAAAACCCAGGTTCTGCTCGCCAAAACGTCCGCCGTCCGGCACCCAGCCCAGCACCCGGGCCAGCTGGGCGTTGTTGCCGAGTTCGGCGTGCGCGTCCAGCGGCAGGTGGTAGGCGAACAGGCTCACATCGCTGGCCAGCAGCCGGGTCAGGCGCTGCTTCATCCAGCCGGTCACGCGCCCGTCGTGGCCGCGCCAGAACAGGCCGTGGTGCACCAGGATGGCGTCCGCGCCGTCGGCGATGGCCGCATCGATCAGCGCCAGGCTGGCCGTCACGCCGCTGACCAGCCGGCGCACCGGCGCGCGGCCTTCGACCTGCAGGCCGTTGGGGCCATAGTCCTTGAAGAGGGCCGGCTGCAGCAGGTCGTCCAGGGCGGCGGCAAGCTGATCACGGCTCACGGGTGCGGAAGTCGTCATGCAACGATTGTGACAGCCGCAAGCACCACCCGTCCCCACGCCCCACCGCCGCTTTATCCGACAATAGCCGCATGAAACGCATCTGGCTGCTTTTTTCACAGACCGTCACCGTGCTGCTGGCGGTGTATTTCGTCGTCGCGACGCTCAAGCCGCAATGGCTGGACCGCCAACCAAGGCTGAGCACCGTGGTGCCCGTTTTCGAGGCTGGCCCGACGGAGCGCCCCGCGGGTGGCGCCCCCGGCAGCCTCAGCGGCCCGGCCAAGACGGCCAGCCCGGCTGTGGTCAGCATCACCACCACCAAGGTGCAGGCCCAGCCCCAGCAGAACGACCCGTGGTTCCGCTTCTTCTTTGGCGACCAGGGCGACCAGCCGCAGGGCGGTCTGGGCTCGGGCGTGATCGTGAGCCCGGCCGGCTACGTGCTGACCAACAACCACGTGATCGAGGAGGCCGACGAGATCGAAGTGGTCCTCAACGACGGTCGCCGCACGCTGGCCAAGGTGCTGGGCACCGACCCCGAAACCGATCTCGCGCTGCTCAAGATCGACCTGCCCGACCTGCCGGTGATCACGTTGGGCAACTCCGACCAGCTGGAGGTGGGCGACACGGTGCTGGCCATCGGCAACCCGTTCGGCGTCGGCCAGACCGTGACCAGCGGCATCGTGAGCGCGTTGGGCCGCACCCAGCTGGGCATCAACACCTTCGAGAACTTCATCCAGACCGACGCCGCCATCAACCCGGGCAACTCGGGCGGTGCCCTGGTGGACGTGCATGGCCACCTGATGGGCATCAACACCGCGATCTACTCGCGCTCGGGCGGCTCCATGGGCATAGGCTTCGCGATCCCGACCGCCACGGCGCGCACCGTGATGGAGTCCCTCGTCAAGGACGGCCAGGTGATACGCGGCTGGATCGG
This sequence comes from uncultured Comamonadaceae bacterium, assembly GCA_946482115.1. The sequence continues at coordinate 4,741 of CAMLQP010000120.1, read as the reverse complement.
CGTGGAGCCGCAGAATCTCAGCCCCGAACTGGCGCAGAGCTTCGGCGTGGAGGGTGATCAGGGCGTGATCATCACCGGCGTGCTGCAGAACGGCCCGGCGGCCCAGGCCGGCGTGCGCCCGGGTGATGTGATCCTCACGGTCAGCGGCCGCGCGGTCAACAGCGTGTCGGAGCTGCTGACCGCAGTTTCGTCGCTCAAACCCGGCCAGGCCGTGCCGGTGGAAGTCCAGCGCCGCGGCGCGCGCAGCACGCTGCAGGTGACGCCCGGACAGCGCGCGCCGCTGGCGCGGCCCGGCCGCTAGCGGCAGGGGCGCCCGTCAGGACGCCGAATCGGTTTTGGCCTCGCTGTCGGCCTCGGCCGGCTTGCCGGTCTTCTGGAACCAGCGCGCGCCAAGGATGCCCAGCTCGTAGAGAATGCACATCGGGACGGCCAGGGCCAGCTGCGAGATCACGTCGGGCGGCGTGACCACGGCGGCGATGATGAAGGCCAGCACGATGAAGTAGCCGCGAAAGTCCTTGAGCTTCTGGATGGTGACCATGTTCAGGCGCACCAGCAGCATCACCACGATGGGCACCTGGAAAGCCAGGCCGAACGCGAGGTAGAGCGACAGGATGGCCTCCACATAGGAGGCAATGTCCGGCGTGGCGGCCACGCTCGCGGGCGTGAATTTCTGGATGAAGCCGAACATCTTGTCCAGCACGAAAAACTGCACGAAGGCGATGCCCAGGTAGGCGAGCCCGCTGCCGAACACGATCAGCGGCACGGCGAACCGTTTCTCGTGGCTGTAGAGCCCGGGCGCCACGAAGGCCCAGATCTGGTACATCAGCCACGGCAGCGCCAGCAGGAAGGCCGCCAGCAGCAGCACCTTGAGCGGCACGAAAAACGGCGAGAACACGCCCACCGCGATCAGCTTGGCATCGGGCGGCATGTGGGCCCGGATGGGCACCGCGATCAGGTCGATCAGGCCGCCGGGGCCGGGCCAGATGGCCAGCAGCGCCATGCAGACCACCAGGCCGATCATGCTGCGCACCAGCCGGTCGCGCAGCTCCATGAGGTGCTGCACGAAGGGCTGTTCAGTGCCGGCCAGTTCGTCTTCCGGTTCTTTCTGAGGATCGGCCATGGGTGGTCAGCGGCTGCTGCGGGGGCGGAAGCGGGCCACGCGCGCGGCACCGGATTGCGCACGCGTGCGTGTTCCCGTGCGCGCCTTGAACCACTGCGGCACCGCCTTCTGCTTGAGCCGGAAATTCTTCTTGGGGTGCTTGTAGGCCGGGTAGCCGGATTCGAGGCTGGCCGCCGGGGTGTTCCAGGACGACTCGGAAGCCTCCAGACCGGCGGTGGCATCCGACCAGGTCTTCTCGAAATCGCTGGTGGTGGACTGGATGCCGGATTCGACGTCGCGCGCGGCCGACTCCACCGTGTCCTTCATCTTCTTGAGCTCGTCGAGCTCCATGGAGCGGTTGACCTCGGCCTTGACGTCGGCCACGTAGCGCTGGGCCTTGCCCAGCAGCGCGCCCACCGTGCGCGCCACGCGCGGCAGCTTCTCGGGGCCGATGACGACCAGCGCCACCGCCCCGATCAGGGCAAGCTTGGAAATACCGAGGTCAATCATGCAGACGGCCGGCGATGGGCGCGGCAGCGGGCCGCGCCGGGGTCAAAGGGCAGCCGAGCTCAGCTCTTCTGCTTGGCTTCGACGTCGATGGTGGTTTTCTGGCTGTCCTGCGCCACCTGGGGCGCGGCCGGCGCATCGGCGGCAGCGGATTGGCTGCCATCCTTCATGCCGTCCTTGAAGCCCTTGACGGCGCCGCCGAGGTCCGAGCCCAGGTTCTTGAGCTTCTTGGTGCCGAACACCATGACCACAATCAACAGCACGATCAGCCAATGCCAGATCGAAAACGTGCCCATGTCTCTTTCTCCGTGGTGAGGGCGCGAACGCCCGTGGAATGTCTTTGGATTCTAAAGCGAGCCCGGGGTTCAGCCCCGGGCCCAGGGACGGGGCCCGCCCATCACATGGAAATGCAGGTGGTAGATTTCCTGCCCGCCCTCGATACCGGTGTTGGCCACGATGCGGAATCCCCCTTCAGGATAAGGGCGGCAGCCCTGCTCGGCCGCCAGCCGGGGTATCAGGGTCATCAGATGACCCATGAGCCCCGCGTGCTCGGGGCCGACCTGAGCCATGGACGGCAGGTGCAGACGGGGCACCACCAGGAAGTGCACGGGCGCCCAGGGATGGATGTCGTGGAAGGCGAAGACGTGCTCGTCTTCGTGCACTTTCTTGCTGGGGATCTGCCCGGCGATGATCTTGCAGAACAGGCAGTTCGGGTCGTGGGCGCTCACTGGGGGTTCTCCATGGGCCGACCGGCGTTCATGGCGGCCATGCCCTTGACGATGCGGTAGAGGAACCAGATGGAAATCAGGGTCCAGGCGATCCAGCCGGGCAGGAACAGCAGCAGGAACAGCGGCGCCGTGACCAGATAGAGCAATGCCGCGATGATGACGCTGCGGATGCGCCACTCGAAATGCGAAGCGTGCCAGGTGCCGGCGGCCTCGCCGCGCTTCACCAGGTCGAGCACCAGCGCCACGATCAGCAGCGTGGGGCCCCACTGTCCGCCTGGCACGACGGCGCTCACGGCCACGATCAGGTGCAGCACATAGCTGATGGTGCCCACGGTGTTCAGGCTGCGCAGGCGGTCGGCTTCGTCGCTCATCAGTCTTCTCCGTTCTCGCGGGACTGCGCCTTGCGCAGGGCTTTTTCTTCCAGGCCGCTGAGGCCTTCGCGGCGCACCAGCTCAGCCACCACATCGGCGGGCGACAGGCCATAGTGTGCCAGCGCGATCATGCTGTGGAACCAGAGATCGGCTACCTCGCCGACCAGCCTCGCACGGTCGCCGCCGTGGTCACAGTCCTTGGCGGCCATCACGGCCTCGGTGGCCTCCTCGCCGATCTTCTTGAGGAAGCTGTCGGGCCCCTTGTGCAGCAGGCGCGCGACATAGCTTTTCTCGGGATCGCCGCCGTTCGCGGGTTTGCGGCTTTCGATCACGGCGGCCAGCCGGGCCAGGGAGTCGGTGGAAGACATGGTCACCTGTAAATGGATTCGGGGTCCTTGAGCACCGGATCCACCGGCGTCCAGGCACCGTCCTTCAGCACGCTGAAGAAACAGCTGTGGCGGCCGGTGTGGCAGGCGATGCCGGGTTCGTGGCCGAGCTGGGTGACCTTGAGCAGCACCACGTCGCTGTCGCAGTCGAGGCGGATTTCGTGCACGGTCTGCACGTGGCCGGATTCCTCGCCCTTGAACCACAGCTTGCCGCGCGAGCGGCTGTAGTAGACGGCGCGCCCCAGTTCGGCGGTCTTGGCCAGCGCCTCGCGGTCCATCCAGGCGAACATCAGCACATCATTCGTGCCCTGCTCCTGGGCGATCACGGGCACCAGGCCCTGATCGTCCCACTTGACGGCATCGAGCCAGCTGCTCATAGCCGCACCGGAATGCCGCGCTCGGCCATGCGCGCCTTGGCCTGGCCGACCGTGTATTCGCCGTAGTGGAAGATGCTGGCGGCCAGCACCGCGTCGGCACCGCCCTGCTGCACGCCGTCGGCCAGGTGGTCGAGGTTGCCGACGCCGCCCGAAGCGATCACGGGCACGTCCACCGCGTCGCTCACGGCTCGCGTGAGCGCCAGGTCGAAGCCGGATTTGGTGCCGTCGCGGTCCATGCTGGTCAGCAGGATCTCGCCGGCGCCAAAATCGGCCATCTGTTTCGCCCAGGTCACGGCGTCCAGGCCGGTGTTCTTGCGCCCGCCATGGCTGTAGACATCCCATCCCTGGCCGTCAGCCCGGCGCTTGGCGTCGATGGCGACCACGATGCACTGGGCGCCGTACTTGTCGGACGCATCGCGGATCACCTGCGGGTTGGCAATGGCAGCCGAGTTGAAGCTGGTCTTGTCGGCCCCGGCGTTGAGCAGGCGGCGCACGTCTTCCACCGTGCGCACGCCGCCGCCCACGGTCAGCGGTATGAACACCTGCGAGGCCACGGCCTCGATGATGGGCAGGATCAGGTCGCGCGCGTCGCTGGTCGCGGTGATGTCGAGGAAGGTCAGCTCGTCGGCGCCCTGCTCGTTGTAGCGCGCGGCGATCTCCACCGGGTCGCCCGCGTCACGCAGCTCGACGAAATTGACACCCTTGACCACGCGGCCGCCGGTCACGTCGAGGCAGGGGATGATGCGTTTGGCCAGCACACCTTATCCGTTCAGCTCGTCGGCGAGCTTCTGGGCGATTTCGAAGTCCAGATCCCCGCTGTAGATGGAACGGCCGCAGATCACGCCCTCCACGCCTTCTTCCTCCACCGCGCAGAGCTTGCGGATGTCCTCGAGGTTGGACAGGCCGCCCGAGGCGATGACCGGGATGGACAGCGACTGCGCCAGCCTGACCGTGGCCTCGATGTTGATGCCGGTCAGCATGCCGTCGCGGCCGATGTCGGTGTAGATGATGGATTCGACGCCGTAGTCCTCGAACTTCTTGGCCAGATCGACCACCTCGTGGCCGGTCAGCTTGCTCCAGCCATCGGTGGCGACTTTGCCGTCCTTGGCATCGAGGCCCACGATGATGTGGCCGCCGAAGGCGGTGCAGGCGTCCTGCAGGAAGCCGGGGTTCTTGACCGCGGCCGTGCCGATGATGACGTAGCGCAGGCCGGCGTCCAGGTAGCGCTCGATGGTGTCGAGGTCGCGGATGCCGCCGCCGAGCTGCACGTCCA
>CAMLQP010000119.1 GCA_946482115.1 uncultured Comamonadaceae bacterium | reverse complement strand
GGTCAGGGGTCGGAAGGTCCGCACCCGGTCGCGCACGTACTGCTGCCAGGCGGCCGGGTCGGCCGGGTCGCGGTATTCCAGGATGCCGCTGAAGCCGATGGACGGCGGTACGCTGCGGGCCGTCTGCGCCGGATCGAGCGTGGGACTGAAGCCGCGCACCCAGCCCACGCCCGCCTCGGCCATCGGCCCGACCCAGCGGGACAGGCTGCGGGAGGACGAGGCCGAGGGCGCGACGCCGAAGGGGTTGTCGGCGGCCTGTGCCAGCAGCGACCAAAGCGCCGCGGCACCCACCACCAGAGCCGGCCGCAAACGCCTCATGGCGAGTCCTTCCGCGCCGGGAACGCCACCGCCAGGGCCCAGGCCGCGGCGATGCCAGCCAGGTCGGCGACAAAGTCGGACCACGACGCATTGAAGCCGGGCAGGCCGATCTGGTGCACCTCGATGAACGCGCCCAGCGCGGCGGCCAGCACCAGCGCCGCCACCCGGCCCATGCCCAGCACCCGGTGAAACACCCACCAGGTGACCAGGAAGCACAGGGCGTGGGCGCCCTTGTCCCATTGCGCGTAGAAGGGCCTCAGCAGGTCCACCTGCGCCACGGCGACCACGGCGGCCGACACCCCGATGGTCCACAACGGTGTGGCCAGCCAGGCCTTCTCAAGTGGTGGCTTCTTGGGGCTCATGGGCTTCTCTGGCGGGGGCGACGGCGATCAGGTCGGCCAGCCGGTGCACCGAGCGCAGGGCGCGCTGGGCACACACCTGCGAAGGCAGGGAGGCCGGCGCCGAGGGCGGTGACAGCAGGCGGTCGACGATGGACGAGGGCGAGGTGCGGGACACGTCGGCCAGGGCGTGCGGGCGCTGCACCTCGCTGAGGAAGGCACCGACCTTCTTGTCCCAGGCCAGCGCCACGAAGGGCTTGTCGTAGGCCAGTGCGGCGATGACGGCGTGCAGGCGGAAGGCCACGATGCCGGTGCAGCCGGCGATGACCCGGCACAGGTCGGCCGGCGTCTGGATGTGTTCGGTCGCATCGATCAGGCGTGAGCACACCGGGCCGCCCTCGCTGAACCCGCGCGTCACCCGCTGGGCGAAGGCGCGGTCTTCAGGACTGCCGTTGGTGAAGACCCGGATCTGGGCGCCGCGCGCCGCCAGGTTGGCCAGCAGGGTCCGGTAGAAGCCCAGGAGCACCTGGTCGTCCATCGATGCGAGGCCGTGGTAACGCAGCTCGGCCGGGCTCATCACGCCCACGCCGATGCGGGCCATGCCCTCGGGCGGCGGTGGCTCCAGCGGCACCGGCGGCACCGCGAGCGCGGCGAACACGCCGGGGTCGAGCACGGTGGCAATGTCCTGCTCGGCCACGCCCAGCGCGCGCGCCAGCAGCGTGGCCGAGCGCGCGTCGCGCACGGACAGCAGGCGCAGGTCGCAGGCGCCCAGCGCCTCCAGGAACAGGCGGCGGCCGGTGGGCGACCAGTCGTCGGACACCCCCACGCCATAGAGGTACACCGGCAGGCGGCGGCGGGCCGCCTCCATCAGGGCGCCGTGGACCTTCTTGGGGAAGTTCAGGTCCTGGTCGGCCAGCAGGTTGCCACCGCCCAGCACGATGGCGTCCAGCCCGGCCATCTTGCGGCGGTAGAACGGCCGCAGGCGAAAGCGCACCAGCAGCTCCAGGTAGACCCGGGAGGCCGCGCCCAGGGCGAAGCCCGGCAGCAGGGCCCGCAGGAGGTTCAGGCGCTTCTTGGCCTGCAGACCCTGCGAGAAGCTCTCGCGCCCCGCCAGATCGATGAAGTGCGGTTCGAGCTGGGCCGGCGACGACGCCAGCCCGTGCCGCAGGCATTCCGCGATCAGGCCGTCGCCCAGGTTGGGGCTGTAGGCCACGTTCACGATGCCGACCTTGAGCGGGGCCATTCAGTGCACCCTTTCCGGCTGCCTGGCCCCGGCCGCCAGCGTGCCGTACATGGACCGCAGCGAATCGGCCCAGCTGTCGGTGGTGTTGGCCACCTGCCGCCAGTGGGTGTGACCGTTGTCGCTCATGGTCCGCACCAGCTCGTCGGAGCCGGCCAGACGGTTCATCACCGGCACGAGCGCGGCCACGTCGTCCGGCGCCACCGTCAGGCCGGCGTTCATGCGCACCAGGTCCGCCGCCACGGCCGAGCTGGTGGAGACCACCACCGGGATGCCGCTGGCGATGGACTCGATGGCCACCAGCCCGAAGGTCTCGCGCAGCTTGGACGGCATGATGACCGCACGCGCGTTGCGCAGGTGCGTGCCGATGGTGTCGCGGTCCTGCCAGCCGGTGAACTCGGCTTCCGGGTACTGCGCCTTCAGCGGCCCCAGCAGCGGCCCCGCGCCGATCACCTTGGCCTTCACACGGGCGTGCCGGGCGGCGGCCAGGAAGGTGTCGACGCCCTTCTCGGGCACCAGCCGGCCGATGAACAGGAACTCGTCGTTGGACTCGGCGCGAATCCGGGTGTCGGTGAACGGCACCACCGGGTTGGGCACGGTGAACACCGAACCGTCCCTGCAGCCGCTGCGGGTGAAGTAGGGGCGCATCGCCTCGTGCGGCAGCACGATGCGGAAGGCCGAGTCCCTCAGGTCGAACCAGCGGTTCTTGATCTCGTGCCGCGCCAGCCGCCACAGCTTCTGGGGGTAGCTGCGCTGGTCGCAGTTGGAGAACAGGCAGCCCATCTGGGTGGGCAGCAGGTCGCACTCTTTCATTTGCGGGTAGTTGATGAACGCGCCGTTGGGGCAGGCGGGAAAGTAGTCGTGGGCATGCACCAGGGTGCGGCTGGCGACCTGCGCCAGCGCCTTGAACACCGAGGGCGAAAAAATCTTGCTCCAGCCATGCAGGTGGTAGACCGTGTGCGGCGTGTCGTGCGCGCCGATCCAGTCGGCCAGGAAGCGCTGGGTGGCCGGGTTGTAGAGGCCGTTGATGGCGTTGTTCAGCGGCCGGGCCGGGTCGATGGCCGCGCCATTGAGGCCCAGGCGCGAGACGCGGGCGTTCAGGGTGCCGTCGGCGGGGCTGTGCTCTCCGCACAGATAGGTGACGTCGATGCCGGTGGACGCCATCAGGTTGGCGTTCGCGATGGCCAGCGACGAGGCGCCGCCGTTGGCCGAAGCGAAGTCGTTGAGCACGACGAGGCGGAAGGGGTGCTGCATGGTGTCGGCGCTCACTGGATGCCCGTGACCCGGGTCGGGTGGCAGTGGCCGCGGAACAGGTCGCGGATGGCCATGAAGTTGCCCCGCAGCCGCCCGGTGTAGTCGCGCGACTGGTTGCGCAGCAGCGTGTTGGCGCTGTTGGAGAGCATGTTGCGCAGCAGGGTCCAGCCGCCTTTCTGGAGCGGCAGCGTTTTCTTGCGGATCAGGTACAGCGGGTTGGCGATCTGCGAGTAGCCGAAGCGCACGCCGCTGGTGCGGCCCGACGAGCTGCCCATGTGCACGCCGCGGCATTCGGGGATGTAGCGCAGCGCGCCCTGGCGGCTGGCCTTGACCGAGTAGTCGACGTCTTCCAGCCAGCCGTAGAAGGGCAGCGCCGGGTCGAAGCGCTCGTGGCCGGCCACGCTGCCCCGGTAGGCCATGTTGCAGCCGTAGAGGTCGGGAACGTCGCGACGCGGGCCGGACCAGGTGTGCTTCATCGGCGGGCGGCGGGATTCGATGAAGTCCTGCGCCTGCGACTCGGTGATCGGGGTGCCGGTGATGCCGTCCGCCAGCACCGTGCCGCCCACGCCGACCAGCTGCGGGTCGCCCAGGAAGGCCGCGCGGCAGTGGTCCAGCCAGTCGGGCGCGGGCCGGAAGTCGTCGTCGAAGAACACCACGAACCACTGGGCCGGGTCCTCGCCGCGGGTCAGGGTGGCCAGGTGCTCCAGCCCGGCGTTGCGCTGGCGGGTCAGGCCCGCGTCCGACAGCAGCACCGAGACCGTGCCGGCGGCGTACAGCGGGTGGGTGTCCAGCCCGGCCACGTCGGCGGGCTCGCTGCCCACGAAGACGATGTGCCGGGCGGGGCAGGTCTGCTGCTGCAGCGCGTGCAGGACGCCGCCCGCGACGGACGCTCTTCCTTTGGTGGCAACGACGACATAGGCCTTCATGCGGTTCCTGGAGGTCTGTGGTTCAAGTGAAAACGGGTCGGGCATCGGGGCTCAACGGCGCAGGGACAGCAGCCGCTGCAGGATGCCGTTCTTCCAGGCGAACACCAGCAGCAGCGTCAGGGTGATCGCGTCCCCGATGATCCGGGCGTAAGCCGCCCCCATCGCCTGGTGGCTGCTGCCCAGGACCACCAGGGCGCCGATGCCGATGGCCGAGCCAGCGATGACCACGGCGGCCAGCGTGCGCTCCTGGTGCTGCGGGATGAACAGGTAGGCGCCCAGCACGATGATGGCGGCGTTGATCGGGAACACCACCGACAGCACCTGCAGCAGTTCGGCGGTCTGCTCGAAGCCGGGGCCGAAGATCAGCGAGACGATGGGCGGCGCGAACCAGTGGCTGACGGCGGCGCCCAGCGTGGCCACCAGCAGCAGCAGGGCGCCGACCTTGCGCGAGAGCCGGTAGGCGTCGTCGCGGTGGCTGGCGAACAGGGCGGTGATCTTCGGGATGAAGATGTGGCCCATGGGCGTCATGATGCTGATGCCCGCCGCCACCAGCCGGTCCGCGGCGCCGTAGGCGCCCACCATGTCCGCGCTGGCGAACAGGCCCAGCAGGTAGGTCAGCGCCGCCCCGACAAAGATCGCGTTGCTGATGTACAGGAACAGATAGCCCGACGAGCGGATCAGCTGCAGCCCCGCGCGCCACTGGATGAGCCGGTCGAGGCGGAACTCGCCGCGGCACGACCAGTAGGCGATGACCGACACGATCAGCGCCGACAGCAGCATCATGAAGACCGCCAGATCGGCATCCTCGGGCGCGCGCACCAGCGCCAGGATGAGCGACAGGTTGAACACGAAGCCGATCACTTCGAGCCGCACCGTGGTGCGCGGGCGGTGGGTGCCGGTGTAGTACCAGCCCAGGTTGAAGGCCGAGACCACGCCCAGGGCCATGGCCGCCCAGGCGGCCCAGCGGTTGGCCGCCAGCAGGGGCGAGAGCTGAATGGCGAGCAGAGCGCCCGGCACGACGATGAGCATCAGCAGCAGCCGGGCGCTGAACTGCGCGCCGAAGATGTCCGACTGCTGCCCGGGTGCCGACGCGGTGGCGATGGCGCGGGTGCCGGCCGGCGCCAGGCCCCAGTTGTTGAAGATCCAGACCAGGTTCATCAGCGACAGCGCCGACAGCACCACGGCGTAGCCTTCCATGCCCAGGACCCGGCCATAGAAGGGAATCAGCACCAGCAGGTAGACGTAGCGCAGGCAGTAGGCCGCGTAGACGAACGCGAAGTCCAGCGACGAGCGGGTGGCGGCGGGATTGGCGCTCATCGGGCCCCCTGCAGCAGCGGTGCCGGCACCGGCGCGCTGGCGCGCGCCGGGTGCCGGGCCATCAGGCCCAGCTTGATGCCCAGCAGGTAGGCCAGGGGCAGGCCGAAGTCGGTCGAGGTGCCCACCATCAGCAGGTTGGCAAAGGGCGGCAGGAAGGCGAAGAACAGCCCACGCTGCACCGAGCGCAGCAGGGTCGAGCGGTCGTGGTGGCTGCGGCCCAGCAGGGCCTTGAGCAGGAAGGCCATGAACAGCAGCCCGCCCAGCACGCCGGTGTTGCTGAACAGGGCCGCCAGGAAGCTGGAGGTGCGCGTGCCCCCCACGCCCACGCCCAGGCCGTAGGTGTCCTGCAGCGCCTGCAGGCTGACGGTGGTCCACAGCGTGCGCTCCTCGTACGATTGCGACTCGGTCTTGTAGACCACCATGTGGTTGAAGATTTCCGTCAGCTCATCGAGCAGCCGGGGCTGGAACGACAGGTACAGCATCGCCAGCGAGAGCACGCAGCCCCACAGCAGCGCGGAACGGGTGAGCGGGGCCTTGCGCAGGTGCACATCGCTCCAGAGCCAGTCCACCACCACCAGCACCAGGAACACGCCCACACAGACGATGGCGGCCGACGAGGTGGACAGCAGCGCCATCAGCAGCAGGGCGAACACCAGCGCCATGTTCTTGGCATAGCCCAGCCGGTCCTGGTGCACGGTCAGGCGCAGGAAGTAGAGCAGCGACAGGAAGAAGACACACACAGAGCCGTAGGACGAGGCTTCGGGCATCAGGCCGACGGTGCGCTTGTTGCCGAACACCTCGTTGGTGGTGAGCAGGGCGTACGAGGCGGTGCGGAACGGGTCGAGGACCGAGGTGAGGTTGACGAAGTTGCTGGCGTAGTCGATGGCACCGGTGGCGACCGTGACCAGCGCGCCGACCCGCATCGGCCCCAGCAGGTCGGCGGGCTGGTAGTGCTTGCAGGTCAGCCGGATGAAGCAGAACACCGCGAACACCGAGATCGAGAGGTAGGTCAGCTGGGAGAAGTTCTGCGTGGTCGGGTGCAGCAGCTCCTCGACGATCATCTCCGCCGAGCGCACCGGAAAGATGGTCACCTGGCCTTCGAAGATGCGCGGCATCAGCAGCGTGGCCGCGCAGGCGACCAGCCAGAACGCCGTGAGGTACACGGTGCCGTTCTTGGACAGGGCGATGCCCGCCAGCGCCTGGCGGTCCTGCGGGTTCAGCAGCAGCCGGGCGCCGATGAGCAGGGCGATGATCGGCGTCGGCGTCAGGGTGAGGCCGCCGGTCAGGTTGGTGGGAATGACCGCCAGCGCACCGAACGGAATCGACGCGAAGAAGATGCTCAGCCCCGTGCGCGGCTTGCCGATCAGCACCCGCAGCGCCAGCACCCAGAACAGCCCGATCACCACCATCTCCATGGCTCAGGCCCCTTCCTCGGCGAGCCGCAGGGGCGGTGTGTTCTGCGCGTCGAGCGCGCGCGCCACGGCCTGCAGAAAACGGTGCTGGAAGATGCGCTTGTCGAAGCCGCTGGCGTGCTCGCGCAGCGCCTCCACGTCGAAGCTGTGCTGGCCGGCCTCGCAGGCGCGCACGGCGCGTTCCAGGGCCTCGTTGCTCTGCTCGTCGAACAGCACGCCGGTCTGGCCGTGCACGATGGTGTCGAGTGCGCCGCCCTTGCCGTAGGCGATCACCGGGGCACCGCTGGCCATGGCCTCCACCGGCACGATGCCGAAGTCCTCCAGGCCGGGGAACACCAGCGCCTTGCAGGTTTCGAGCTTGTCCTTGACCACGCTGAAAGGCTGGCGCCCCATCAGCTGCACATTGGGTCCGGCGACGGCCTTGAGGCGGTCGTACAGCTCGCCTTCGCCGATCACCACCAGGGGCAGTCCGAGCCGGTTGAACACCTCCACCACCATGTCGGCCCGCTTGTAGGGCACGAGCTGTCCCAGGCAGAGGTAGAAGTCACCGCGTTCACGGCGGTGGTCGAAGGCCGTCACGTTCACCGGCGGAAACACCACCTCGGCCTCGCGCCGGTAGAACTTGCGGATGCGCGAGGCCACGAAGCTGGAGTTGGCGACAAAGTGGTCCACGCGGTCGGCCGATGCCCGGTCCCACACGCGCAGCCAGTGCGCCACCCAGGGGAACAGCGCCCGAACGACCCGGCCCGCGCCCTGGAGGTAGGCGGGGTACATGTCCCACACGTAGCGCATGGGCGAGTGGCAGTAGCAGACGTGCAGCGCGTCCGGCCGCGTGACCACGCCCTTGGCCGGCCCGGATTCGCTGCTGATCACCAGGTCGTAGGCCGTCAGATCCAGCTGCTCCAGCGCCGTGGGCATCAGGGGCAGGTACTTCTGGTAATGGCGCGCCGCGCCCGGCAGGCGGGCGATGAAGGTGGTGTGCACCTGGCCCTTGAAGCCCGGGCCCAGGGTCTGGCGCACCAGGGCCTCGTCGCACACGTGCACGAACAGGTCGGCCTCGGGGTAGAGCTCGGCGATGGCGGCCACCACGGCCTCACCGCCGCGGTTGCTGAGCCACCAGTAGTGGACGATGGCGACCTTCATCGGCTGATGACGGCCCGCAGCGGCGTCTCGGGCGGTGCGGCCCGGGGCGCAGTGGCGCGCCCGTAGCTGTCCTCGAAGCGCACGATGTCGTCTTCGCCCAGATAGCTGCCCGACTGCACCTCGATCATTTCCAGCTCCATCTTGCCGGGGTTGTGCAGGCGGTGCAGCTCGCCCACCGGGATGTAGGTGGACTGGTTCTCCGACAGCAGGAAGGTGTCCTGGCCACGCGTGACCTCGGCCGTGCCCTTGACCACGATCCAGTGTTCGGCGCGGTGGTGATGCATCTGCAGGCTCAGGCTGGCGCCGGGCTTGACGCCGATGCGCTTG
>CAMLQP010000118.1 GCA_946482115.1 uncultured Comamonadaceae bacterium | reverse complement strand
TGGACGTCATCATCCCGCGCGGCGGCAAGTCGCTGATCGAGCGCATCAGCCGCGAGGCCAAGGTGCCCGTGATCAAGCACCTGGACGGCAACTGCCACACCTACGTGGACGACCCCTGCGACATCGACATGGCGGTGAAGGTGGCCGACAACGCCAAGACCAACAAGTACAGCCCCTGCAACGCCAGCGAAGGCCTGTTGGTGGCGCGTGGCGTGGCGGCGGCGTTTTTGCCGCGAATTGCCGCCATTTACGCGCAAAAGGGCGTTGAAATGCGCGTTTGCCCCGAAACCAGGGCCATCCTGGCCGGCGTTCCGGGGCTGAACCTGAAGGACGCGACCGAGCAGGACTGGTTCGAGGAATACCTGGCGCCCATCATCAGCGTCAAGTTGGTGGCGGGTGTCGACGAAGCCATCGCCCACATCAACCACTACTCCAGCCACCACACAGACGCCATCCTGACCACCGACCACGTGCATGCCCAGCGTTTCCTGCGTGAGGTGGATTCGGCCAGCGTCATGGTGAATGCAAGCACCCGCTTCGCGGACGGTTTCGAGTACGGGCTGGGGGCCGAAGTCGGCATCTCGACCGACAAGTTCCACGCCCGCGGCCCGGTTGGCATCGAGGGCCTGACCTCGCTCAAGTACATCGTGCTGGGCGAGGGCGAGGTGCGCGGCTAGCCGGGTCAGACGCAGAAGCCGCCCACGTCCTCCCGGTAGTGGCGCCGCCCGCGCTCGGTCAGTTCGAAGCGCGACTGCGGCACCCATAGCCGCCCGGTGCGCGACAGCCGCACTTCGTGGATCTGGTCGCGCTCCACCAGCAGGCCCTCCTGGGCCAGCGCTCGCAGGGCGCCTTTGAGGTCGGCCTGCTCGGCGCTCAGCGTCAGCGGAAAGGCCAGCGGCAGGCAGGGCGGCTGGGCGTTGCCGATGTGGGGTCCCAGGGCCTGCGCGATCACCGTCTGGCTGCCCCCCGTGGCGTAGGTGCAGCCGGCGCTCCAGGCCAGCACCCCGGCGGCCGCGGCCACGCCGCAGGCCTTGCGCACCCGCTGCCGTGTGGTGTTGCGTTTCATGCGATCTCCCTGCACTTTTGTGGCCCGATGCTAGGCCTGTGCCGCGGCCGCCGAAGGGCGTGCAACCATTGTTGGCATTGCTGTGGCGCCGGCCCGACATCGCATGGCGCGGGATAATCGGGCCATGTCAGCCAAGCAACGTGTGGTCGTCGGCCTTTCCGGCGGCGTCGATTCGGCCGTGAGCGCCTACCTGCTGAAACAGCAGGGTTACGAGGTCATCGGCATCTTCATGAAGAACTGGGAAGACGACGACGACAGCGAGTACTGCTCGTCGCGCCAGGACTGGCTGGACGCTGCCAGCGTGGCCGACGTGATCGGCATCGACATCGAGCACGTCAATTTCGCCACCGAATACAAGGACCGGGTGTTCGCCGAGTTCCTGCGCGAGTACCAGGCCGGACGCACGCCCAACCCCGACATCCTCTGCAACGCCGAGATCAAGTTCAAGGCCTTCCTCGACCACGCCATGCGCCTGGGAGCGGAAAAGATCGCCACCGGCCATTACGCGCGGGTGCGCGAGGCGGCGGGCGGCTTCCAGCTGCTCAAGGGTCTGGACCCGTCCAAGGACCAGAGCTACTTCCTGCACCGCCTGAACCAGGCGCAGCTCTCCAAGACGCTGTTCCCGGTGGGCGAGCTGCACAAGACCGAGGTGCGCCGCGTCGCGGCCGAGATCGGCCTGCCCAACGCCAAGAAGAAGGACTCCACCGGCATCTGCTTCATCGGCGAGCGCCCGTTCCGCGATTTCCTCAACCGCTACATCGCCAAGGAGCCCGGCCCGATCAGGGACGAAAAGGGCCGGGTGCTGGGCCAGCACGTGGGCCTGAGCTTCTACACCCTGGGCCAGCGCCAGGGGCTGGGCATCGGTGGCGTGAAGGAAAAGGGCGCCCAGCGCGGCGGTGGCGAACATGCGCCGTGGTTCGTGGCGCGCAAGGACGTGGAGAAGAACACCCTGTGGGTGGTGCAGGGCCATGACCACCCGTGGCTGCTCTCGCCCGCGCTGCTGGCCCAGGATGCGAGCTGGGTGGCGGGCCGGCCGCCCGAGGCTGGCGACATCGCCGCCAAGACGCGCTACCGCCAGGCCGACGCCGCCTGCCGTTTCACGCCCGATGGCGAAACCGCCTTCCGGCTCGATTTCACCGACGCGCAGTGGGCGGTGACGCCGGGCCAGTCGGCCGTGCTGTACGACGGCGAGGTGTGTCTGGGCGGCGGCGTGATCGACGGCACCGCCTGAGCGACGCTCAGCGGGCGCGCAGGCCGTCGAAGCAGGTGGACATCACCATGTCCATGATCTGGCCGTCGCTGTACTGGCCGCTGGCGCGCAGGAAACCCATCACCGGGTCGCAGGCGCGCGCGAACAGGGTGTAGAGCACCGCGATCGGCGGCAGCGCCGTGCTGATGTGGCCCTGGTGCTGCGCGGCCTCGATCCAGGCGCCCAGCCGGTCGCTGACCGTCATCAGCCCGTCCATGTAGGGCTTGTTCACCATCAGCGCGGCACGCAGGCTGGAGTTGGCGCTCGGCAGCGACGGCATCTGCCCATCGAGTTGCATCTGCAGCGTCCAGCGCACCACCGCCTGCAGCTGGGCCAGCGGCTCGCCGTTGGCCGGCAACCCGTCCAGGAAGGCCAGCGCGCGTTCCATCACCCGCACCATGGCCGCGGCGGCCAGGTCTTCCTTGCTCGGAAAGTGCTTGTACAGACTGGCCTTGGCGATACCGACCTCGGCCGCGACCTCGTCCACCGTCATGGCATCGAAGCCCTTTTCCGCCAGCAGGCGGTTCACCGCCTGGATGATGGCGTCCTCGCGCGCGAGGTGCATCTGTTGGCGGAAGCTGCGTTTGACGGGTGACGGGGAGGAAACGACGGCGCTGGACATGATGAAAACCCAATGACTCTGTTCGCATTGTGCCGCAAACAGACGGAAAGGTCGATAACCCAACTAACAAGTAGGAAAAAATACCAATCAGTTCACAAAAGGACTATTTGGTTAATATCCGACTGCGGTCGCCGACCGGCCGGAGCACCCGGATGTGCCCGAACCCTGTTCCAACCCTTTTGCGAGAGGTCGTTCATCATGAAAAAAGCGCTGATTGCTTCCCTTCTGGCCCTGGGCCTCGCCTCCGTGGCCAAGGCCGCAGACATCGTCGACACCGCCGTGTCTGCCGGATCGTTCAAAACCCTGGTCACGGCGGTGCAGGCCGCTGGCCTGGTGGACACGCTCAAGGGACCGGGGCCGTTCACCGTGTTCGCGCCCACCGACGAAGCCTTTGCCAAGATTCCGAAGGCCACCCTGGATGGCCTGCTGAAGGACAAGGCCGCACTGACCAAGGTGCTGACCTACCATGTCGTGCCCGGCAAGGTCATGGCCGCCGACGTGAAGGCCGGCAAGGTCAAGACGGTGCAGGGCGGCGAGATCACGGTCAGCACCATGGGCGGCGTCAAGGTGGACAACGCCAACGTGGTCAAGACCGATGTGGCGGCCAGCAACGGCGTGATCCACGTCATCGACACCGTGATCATGCCCAAGTGACCGGGTCGCATGTCCGCAGAGGGCGCCCGGGGGGCGCCCTTTTTCATCGCCGGCCCAGGTGTTCGGCCGCCGCGCTGCGCAGCGCGGCGCTCAGCGCGTCCAGCACCTCCGATGCCAGGTTCCAGCAGTGCCAGTAGAGCCGCACGCCCAGCACATGGGCGGGCGCCACGTTGACCAGCGCGCCCGCGGCCAGCGGTTCGCGCACCAGCAGCTCCGGCACCACGCCCACGCCCCAGCCGGCCAGCGCCGCGTTCACCTGGCCTTCGGATGACGGGACGTAGAACTGGCGCAGCATCACCCGCTGCAGGCCGAAGGCGCGCGCCACGAACTCGCGCTGCGCATCGTCCTTGCGGTTGAAGGTCATGAACGGCACCTGGTGGAAGTTGTGCGCGCTCAGGCCCTTGGGCAGGTGGCGCTCGGCGAAGGCGGGCTGGGCCACGGCCACGTAGTCCATGGTGCCCAGCTCCTCCATCTTGCAGCCGCGCAGCGCCTGGCCGATGGAGGTGACGCAGCCCAGCACCTGGCCTTCGCGCAGCCATTCGTGGGTGAAATCCTGGTCGTCATGGATGATTTCTATCGGCAGGCCGCTGCGCGCCAGCGGCGTCAGCGCGTCCAGCGCCCAGGTGGCGATGCTGTCGGCGTTGATCGCGACCGAGATGCGCTCGTCGTCGCGCCCGCCGCCGGTGGAGCTGGGCGCGAGTTCGCGCAGGTCGCGCTCCAGGTCGGCGCGCAGCAGCCGCATCATCTTGGCGTGCTTGAGCAGCAACTGCCCGGCCTGGGTGGGCTTGAGCGGCCGGCTGCGCACGATCAGCACCGTGCCCACCTGGGCCTCCAGGGCGCGCAGGCGCTGCGACACCGCCGACTGGGTGATGGACAGGCGCTGGGCGGCGCGCTCGAAGCCACCCTCTTCGATGATGGCGGCCAGGCATTCGAGCGCGTCGGGGTCGAAGGTGCTCATTAGCAATCCTGATGAAAACCCATTTAGTTTAATTAATCTTCACCAATTCCCCAAACTTTTCCATACTGCGAAGACCAAGCACCACTTCAGGGGAAACACCATGCGAGTCGCGGTCATGGGCGCGGGCATCATCGGCGTGAGCACCGCCTGGCACCTGCTGGAAAAAGGCCACGAGGTCACGCTGATCGACCGCCAGCCCGATGCGGCGCTGGAGACCAGCTTCGCCAACGCGGCCCAGATCTCGGTGAGCTACTGCGAGCCCTGGGCCAACCGCGAGGCGCCGCTCAAGGCCCTCAAGTGGATGTTCCAGTCCACCGCGCCGCTGCTGTTCCGCCCGCAGCTGGACTGGGAGCAATGGAAATGGGGCCTGCAGTTCCTGGCCCAGTGCAACGACGCCGCCTTCGAGCGCAACGTCGCGCAGCTCGTGGCCCTGGGTGCCTACAGCCACGCCACCCTCAAGGACATGGTCGCGGCCACCGGCATCGAATACAACCGCCTGCAGCGCGGCATCGCCCACTACTACACCGACGCCAAGTCCTTCGAGGGTGCCACCGCCGCCGCCGAGCTGATGGGCCGCCACGGCGTCAGCCGCCGCGTGATCTCGCGCGAGGAACTGCTGCGCATCGAGCCTTCGCTGCAGGCCTTCGCCGGCCACATCGCCGGCGGCACCTACACCGAAACCGATGAACACGGCGACGCCCGCGTGTTCACCCAGAAGCTGGCCGAACTGTGCGGCCGGCGCGGCGCCCGCATGCTGTTCGGCCACGACATCGAACAGCTGCAGCTGGACGCCGGCGCGCTGCGGCGCCTGCGCCTGCGCGACCGCGCCAGCGGCGAGACGCTGGCCGTCGAGGCCGACGCCTTCGTGGCCGCCTGCGGCTCCTACACCACGCCGCTGCTCAGGACCGTGGGCCTGCGCGTGCCCATCTACCCGGGCAAGGGCTACAGCGCCACGCTGCCCATCCTCAGGCCCGAACGCGCGCCCAGCGTGAGCATGATCGACGACGGTCTCAAGATCGCCGTCTCGCGCCTGGGCGACCAGTTGCGCGTCGCCGGCACCATCGAGCTCGGCGGCTTTGACCTGAGCCTGGACACGCCGCTGGCCCGGCGCCGCTGCGAGATGCTGGTGCGCCGCATCGAGGAGGTCTTCCCCGGCGTGGCCGATACCCGCCTGCCCCAGGAAGGCGGCAATCCGCAGTTCTGGACCGGCCTGCGCCCGGCGACGCCGACCAACATCCCGCTGATCGGCCGCACGAAGGTGGGCCGGCTCTGGATCAACGCCGGCCACGGCACGCTGGGCTGGACCCACGGCGCGGGCTCGGGCCGCGCGATGGCCGAACTGATCAGTGGCGAGCGCCCGGCCATGCGTTTCGACTTCCACGGCTTCGACGCCGAGAATCGGGCGGCACGGCAGCGCTGGACTGCTGCCGCCCAGGTCCGCGTCTGAGTCCGCGCGGTGCGGCGTCTCAGTGCAGCCGCAGCAGGTGGTGGGCCTGGCCTTCGGTGTCCGACAGGAACGCCATCACCGCTTCGTCGAAGGACTCGGGGTTCTCCAGGTTTTGCCAGTGCCCCGCGCCGGGGATCACCACGCAGCGCGCGCCCGGGATGCGCGTGGCCATGACCGCCACCTCGTCCGGCGGTGCCACGCGGTCAAACTCCCCCGCGATCAGCAGCGTGGGCACGGCGATCTCGCCCAGCACGGCCGCGCGGTCGAAAGTGGGCAGCGCCTGCAGCGCGCGCCGGTAGGTGGCGGCCGGCACCTGGCTCAGCGCATGCTCGGCCAGCCGCGAGCCCTCGGGTAGCGCGCCCGGGCTCACCAGGCGCGGCACCAGCGTGGCGGCCAGCTGGGCCATGTCCTGCCCGGCGTCCAGCGGCGCGGTGCGCCGGGTGATGAAATCCGGGTCGGTGAAGGCGGCCAGGGCGCCACACAGGACCAGCCGGTTGACCAGGTCGGGCCGGCGCAGCACCACCTCCTGCGCCACCATGCCGCCCATGCCGTGGCCGAGCAACACCACATCCCGGCGGTCGGCCTTGGCCTGGGCGGCCTCGATCAGCGCGATGCAGCGCCCGGCCAGCCCCTTGAAGGTGTAGGGCTCGATCGGTGCGCTGTGGCCGTAGCCCGGCATGTCCCAGGCCATGGCGCGCCAGCCCAGCTGGGCAAAGCTCTCGACCTGGGGCGCAAACGTCAGCAGGCCGCCCTCCAGGCCGTGCAGCATCAGCAGCGTGGGGCCGCTTCCCAATGTGGTGAATGTGGGCAGCATAAAAACCGATGTTGGGGTTTCACGGACAATCACGGCTTCCTGCCACCCATACTACCCGCATCGTCCGCCCCATGGCCCCGCTTTCCCTTCTGCAAGCGCCCAGCGAACGCTCGTTCCGCGACGCGCTGGGCATGTTCGCCACGGGGGTCACCATCGTCACCGCGCGTGGCGACGATGGCCTGCCCGTCGGGCTGACGGCCAACTCCTTCAATTCGGTGTCGCTGACGCCGCCGCTGGTGCTCTGGAGCCTGTCGCACCAGGCGGCTTCCCTTCCGGTGTTCAGCGCCGGCTCGCACTACGCCATCCATGTGCTCGCGGCCGACCAGCGCGAGCTGGCCGAGCGCTTCGCCACCCGCGGCCTGGACCGCTGGGCCGGGATCGACCACGAGGTGGGCGCCGGCGGCGCGCCTTTGCTGGCCGGCGCAGCGGCGGTGTTCGAGTGCTCCAACCGCAGCCGCTACCAGGAAGGCGACCATGTGATCTTCGTCGGCGAGGTCGAACGCTGCTGGCACCGGCCGGACGCCTCGCCGCTGCTGTTCCACGGCGGGCGCTTCTACACCGAGCATCCGTTGTAAGCTGGGGCCCATCGGCCCATTCTGAATGCTTGCAAGGAGACAACTGCCATGAGCCAAGTCGCGCCCGAACTGCTGGCCCTGCAGCGCCTGTACCACTGGGAGAAAACCGAGCCGGACCGCGTGGCCCTCACGCAGCCCATGGGCGACGGCGTGGTCCGGGATTTCACCTGGGGCCAGGTGGCCGACCAGGTGCGCCGCATGGCCGCCTACCTGCAGGCGCAGGGCTGGGAGCCGGGCTCCCGGGTCGCCATCCTCTCCAAGAACTGCGCCTGGTGGATGATGAGCGACCTGGCCATCTGGATGGCCGGCCACGTCTCGGTGCCGCTGTACCCCACGCTGGCCGCCGAGACGGTGCGCCAGATACTCACCCACAGCGAGTCCCGGGCCTGCTTCGTGGGCAAGCTCGACGGCTGGGAGGGCATGAAGCCCGGCGTGCCCGCCGGCCTGCCCTGCATCAGCTACCCGCTGTCGCCCGCCGACGCAGTGCAGGCCTACGACGGCTGGGACGCCCTGTGTGCCCGCACCGCGCCGCTGCAAGGGCAGCCGGTGCGCGCGGCGGACGAGCTCGCCACCCTGATCTACACCTCGGGCACCACCGGCCTGCCCAAGGGCGTGATGCACAGCTTCGGCAACTTCGCGTGGGCGCTCGACATGGGCATCAAACGCATCCCGATGTCAGGCCAGGACCGCATGCTGTCCTACCTGCCGCTGGCCCACGTGGTGGAGCGCATGCTGGTGGAGCACGGCTGGCTGCGCACCGGCATGCACGTGTACTTCGCCGAATCGCTCGACACCTTCGCGGCCGACCTCCAGCGCGCGCGGCCCACCATCTTCTTCTCGGTCCCGCGGCTGTGGGTCAAGTTCCAGCAGGGCATCCACCACAAGATGCCGCCGGCCAAGC
>CAMLQP010000117.1 GCA_946482115.1 uncultured Comamonadaceae bacterium | reverse complement strand
GTGCGCTCGGCCCCGGCGGGCGCCAGGCCGGCCATCACGTGGATGCGCGGGCAGTCCAGCGTCTGCGCGTACTCAAGGGCTTTGGCAAACCCGGCGCGGAACTCGGCCTCGCGCCCGGGCAGGCAGGCCAGGCCACGTTCCCCCGCGTCCCAGTCGCCCGGCGGGGCGTTGAACAGCACCTGCTGCAGGCCGTGGTCGGCCAGGCGCTGGGCGATGTCCTTGGCCGCGAAGGCGTAGGGAAACAGGTACTCGACGCCCTGGAAACCGTCGGCCGCGGCGGCGGCAAAACGGTCGAGGAAGGCGTGCTCGTTGTAGAGCATGGTGAGGTTGGCGGCGAAGCGGGGCATGGGGTTCTCGTTCGGAAAGGGGCTTACCAGGACGCACCGAACTGCTCGCGCAACTCGTGAATCTGGGCGGGGGTCAGGGGGGCGGCGCGGGTCAGCAGCCACAGGCGCGCGGTCTCTTCCAGCTCTTCGAGCACGGCGCTGGCTTCCGCCGGTGAGCGGTGCCACACGTTGGGGCCCAGCCGGTCGAGCATGACCGCGCGGATCGGCGTGCCGGCGGCCCGCATCTGCGCGATGCGGGTCGCCACCAGTTCTCCCACCACCGGATCGCCCGGGCGGTGGTAGGGGATGAGCGGCACGTGGCCGACCTTCATCACGAAGTACGGCGTGATCGGGGGCAGCAGGTCGTCGGTGGTCGGCTCTTCGGTGGGCCGGCCTGGCGCCAGCGTCACGGCCACGAGGTGCGTGGAGTGGGTGTGGATCACGCAGCGCGCCTGCGGGTCGGCGCCGTAGATGCGCCGGTGCAGGGTGAGCGTCTTGGACGCGCGGTCGCCGCTGGTCTGCATGCCGTCTTCGTTCACCCGCGCTAGCCGCGCCGGGTCCAGCGTGCCCAGGCAGGCGTCGGTGGGGGTGATCAAGTAGCCGCCCTCGGGCAGGCGCACGCTGATGTTGCCGGCCGTGGCGTGCACGTAGCCGCGCGCGAACAGCGAGGCGCCGACGCGGCAGATGTCTTCACGCAGTTCGTGTTCGGTCATGACAACGACGATAACTGTGCGAAGGCCTTGGTGAAGAAGTCGGTGCTGCCGAAGTTGCCCGATTTCAACGCCACGTGCACCGGCTCACCCGGGCACAGCGGCGTGTCCACCGCGGTCCAGGGCACGCCGGGGTCGATCTGCGGGCCGATGGTCATGCGCTGCACGCCCAGTGCCTGCACCACCGCGCCCGAGGTCTCGCCCCCTGCGACCAGCAGCTGGCGCACGCCACGCTGCACCAAACCGGCCGCGATGCGCGAGAGCGTGTGTTCCACCATCTCACCGGCGCGGGCCACGCCCAGGCGCTCCTGCACCGCGCGCACGGCCGATGGTTCGGCGGTGGCGTAGAACAGCACCGGGCCACTGGCCAGCAGCGGTTCGGCCCAGGCCAGGGCCTGAGCGGCCACGTCTTCGCCGGCCGCAATGGCCAGCGGGTCGATGGCCAGGCTGGGCCGGCCGCTCTGCTTGAAGTGCAGCACCTGCGCGTTGGTGGCGACCGAGCAACTGCCCGAGACCACGGCTTGAAGGCCGCGCGCGAGCGGCAGCGCGTCGGCGCGCACCCCGGCACCCCGGGACTGCAGCTGAGGCCAGTTCTGCGGCAGGCCGATGGCGATGCCCGAGCCGGCGGTGACCAGCGGCAAACCCGCCAGCGCCTGGCCGATCGCCATGAGATCGCCATTGCTCACCGCGTCCACCACCGCCACGCCCACCCCCCCGGCCTGCAGCGCGGCAAAACGTTCGCGGATCGCCTGCGGGCCGGCTGCCACCACGTCCTGCGCCACCAGGCCGACCTGGCGCCGCGTCTGCGACTGCAGCACGCGCACCAGGTTGGCGTCGGTCATGGGGGTGAGCGGGTGGTGGCGCATGCCGCTGTCGGACAGCAGCACGTTGCCCACGAACAGGTGGCCCTTGAACACCGTGCGCTGGTTCACCGGGAAGGCCGGACAGGCGATGGTGAAGCCCTGGCAGGGGCCGTGCAGCGCGTCCAGCAGCGCTTCGGTGACGGGGCCGATGTTGCCCTCGGCGTTGGAATCAAACGTGGAGCAGTACTTGAAGTAGATCTGCTCCACGCCCTGCGCCTGCAGCCAGCGCAGCGCTGCGAGGGATTGTTCAACCGCCTCGGCCGCCGGCACGGTGCGCGACTTGAGCGCGACGACGATGGCATCGGCCTGCACGGCAGCGCCGCCGTCGGGCACGCCGATGGTCTGCACGCAGCGCATGCCGGCGCGCACCAGGTTGTTGGCCAGGTCGGTGGCGCCAGTGAAGTCGTCGGCAATGCAGCCGATCAGGGGGCGGTTCATGCGGCGTCTCTCAGTTCAAAGGCAGGGTGATGGCGGCGCGGTGCTCGTTCACATACTGGGCCACCAGCGCGTCCACCGACGGATCGGGCAGCAGGCCCAGGCCGCGCGCCCGGGTGGCGTCAAACCGGCTGGGCCAGGCGCCGACGATGGCGGCGATGCGTTCGTCGGGCCGCCAGTCCAGCAGGTCGAGCGCGGCCGGGCCGGCCGCGCGGCCGAGTGCGGCGGCGAGGTCGCCCACGGTGGTGCTGAGCGCGGGCAGGTTGAGCGCGGTGCGCGGGCCCCAGGCCTCGGTGCCCGTGGTCAGCGCGGCCAACAAGCCGGCGATGGTGTTGCCCGGCGAGGCCAGCGCCACGGCGGTCTCTGCGGACACCGGCACCGTGGCGCGCTGGCCGGCCAGCGGCTCGCGCACCATGCCGCTCAGAAAGCCCGAGGCCGCGCCGTTGGGCCGGCCGGGGCGGATAGCCACGGTCATCAGGCGCACATTGCGCGCCTGCACCAGGCCGCGGCGGCCAAAGTCGGCGACCAGCTGCTCGCCCACGAATTTCTGGATGCCGTAGCTGCCTTGCGGCGCCGGCAGGGTGTCGTCGGCGATCACGGCAGGCATGGGCAGGCCCGGCACGCCGCCGAACACCGCCACCGAGCTGGCGTACACGAACAGCGGCGCGCCGCCGGCCGCGCGCGCGGCCTGCAGCAGGGCGCGCGTGGTGTCGATGTTGCTGCGCAGGCCCAGGTCCAGGTCGCGCTCGCAGTCGCCGCTCACTGCCGCCGCCAGGTGCACCACGGCGTCGACGCCGCCCAGCGCCAGCGTGCCGCTGTCCAGCAGGTTCAGCAGGTCGCCGGTGAGGGCGTGCACGCGCGCGTCGGCGCTCAAGTCGGCCGGCGGTGGCACCAGGTCGGTGAGCCAGAGCTGTTCGATGGCCTGCGGCGCGCCGCCGGCCAGCACCACGCTGCCTTGGGCCAGCAGTTCACGCGCGAGACGCGCGCCGAGGAAGCCACTGCCACCGGTGATGAGGATGCGCATGTCAGGCTCCGGCTGGCGTGGGCAATGTGATGCCCGGGAAGATCTTGATCACGGCCGAGTCGTCTTCCTTGGCGTAGCCGGCGGTCGAGGCCTGCATGAACATCTGGTGCGCCGTGGCCGAGAGCGGCAGCGGAAACTTGCTGGCGCGCGCGGTATCGAGCACCAGGCCCAGGTCTTTCACGAAGATGTCCACCGCCGACAGCGGCGTGTAATCGGCTGCGAGCACGTGGGCCATGCGGTTCTCGAACATCCAGCTGTTGCCCGCGCTGTGGGTGATGACCTCGTAGATGTCCTCGGCCTTCACGCCTTCGCGCAGGCCCAGGGCCATGGCTTCGGCCGCGGCGGCGATGTGCACCCCTGCCAGCAGCTGGTTGATGATCTTGACCTTGCTGCCGTTGCCGGCCTTGTCGCCCAGCTTGTAGACCTTGGCGGCCATGGCGTCGAGCGCGCCGCCGGCCTTGGCGTAGGCGGCGGGGGTGCCCGAGGTCATCATGGTCATCTCGCCCGAAGCGGCCTTGGCGGCACCACCGGAGATGGGCGCGTCGAGGTACAGCAGGCCCAGACCGGCCAGGCGCGTTTCGAACTGCACCGAGACGTTCGGGTCCACGGTGGAACACATGATGAACAGGCTGCCCGGCCGCAGGGCCGCCGCCGCACCGCCTTCACCGAACAGCACCGCTTCGGTCTGCGCGGCGTTCACCACCACGCTCACGATCACCTCGCAGTGCGCGGCCAGCTCGGCCGGGCTGGCGCAGGCCACGCCGCCGTCGGCCGCGAATGCCTGGGCGGCTTCCAGGCGCACGTCGCAGACGTGCACGTTCCAGCCGGCGCGGCGCAGCGAGGCGGCCATGCCGCGGCCCATGGCACCGAGGCCCACCACACCAATGTTCTTGTCTGTCATGAGAAGTTGCTCCGATGCGGTCACTTGAAGCCCAGCGCTTGCGGGACCCAGGTGGTGAGGGATGGGATGAAGGTCAGCAGCATGAGGATCAGGCCGTGCACCCACAGGAAGGGTTTGAGTTCGCGCGTCAGTGCGCTGAGCGGCACCTTGGACACGTTGGAGGTCACGAACAGCAGGCCGCCCACCGGGGGCGTGATCATGCCCAGCGTGAGGTTGTAGATGACCACCATGGCGAAGTGCACCGGGTCGATGCCCAGCTTGGCCGCGACCGGCGCCAGGATCGGCACCAGCACCATCACCCCTGGCAGCGGCTCGATGAAGATGCCGAAGATCAGCAGGAACACGTTCACCGCGATCAGGAAGCTCACCGCGTTGAAGTTCTGCGCAGCCATCCACTCGGCCAGCTGCAGCGGCAGACCGTCGATGGTCAGCACCCAGGCGAAGGCGTTGGACATGCCGATGATGATCAGCACCGACGCCGTGAGCAGCGCCGAGCGCGAGAGGATGTCGGGCAGGGCCTGCCATTGCAGCGTGCGGTAGATGAACTTGCCGCAGAGCAGCGCGTAGGCCACGGCCACCACCGAGGCTTCGGTGGGCGTGAACCAGCCGGCGCGCATGCCGCCCAGGATGAGCACCGGCAGCATCAGCGCCGGCAGCGCGCGCCAGGTCGTGTCCAGCTTGTCGGCCCAGCTGGTGCTGTCGTCGTCGCCCCGGTAGTTGCGCTGACTGGAGACGCGCCAGTTCACCGCGGCCATGCCGGCGGCGATCAGGAAACCGGGCACGAAGCCCGCCACGAACAGCGCGCCCACCGAGACCGCTTCGTCCTGCAGCGCGTAAATGATCATGATGATCGAGGGCGGGATGATGGGGCCGACGATGGCGGTGGCCGCCGTGAGCGCCGCCGCGTACGAGCGGTCGTAGCCGGCCTTGTCCATCATGCGGATCATCATGGCGCCGGGGCCAGCCGCGTCGGCAAGGGCCGAACCGGAGATGCCCGAGAAAAAGGTGAGCGAGACCACGTTGGTGTAGCCCAGGCCGCCGCGGCGGTGGCCGACGAACTGCGCCGCGAACTTGAGCAGCACCTCGGTCAGCGAGCCGCCGCTCATGATCTCGGCCGCGAGGATGAAGAAGGGCACCGCCATCAGCGGGAAGCTGTCCACGCCCTCGTAGGTCTGCTTGAGCATGACGAACGACGGGAAGTCGCTGGCGAACACCACCGCGGCCAGGGTCGAGATGCCGAGCGCGAACGCCACCGGCATGCCGACCGCCAGCAACACGATGGCAGTGATGATGAGGATGAGGCTCAGGCTCATAGGGAAGCGCTCGCGTTGGCGTCGAAATGGGCGTCTTCGGCGAAGCGGCGTTCGGCCAGGTAGCCGCGCAGTACGAAGAAGAAATGCAGGATCAGCAGCAGCCCGCCGACGGGCATGGCGGCGTACACCCAGGCCATGGAGATCTGCGTGGTCGGCGTCATCTGGAACTGCGCACGTTCCAGGTACAGCGCGCCGCCCCAGACCATGAAGGCGAAGAAGCCGAAGAGCAGCGCGGCGATCAGCACCCGCAGCGCCTTGGCCCAGGCCGTGGGCAGGCTGTCCTGCAGGTTGTCCACGGCGATGTGGCCGCCGTAGCGCAGCACCGGGCCGGCACCGAGGAAGGTCAGCCACACCATCAGGTAGCGGGCGACCTCCTCGGCCCATTCAATGGACTCGCTGGTGGTGTAGCGCAGCACCACGTTGGCGAAGACGATCAGGGCCATGGCCGCCAGCAACACGATGAGCGCGCAGCGGTTCAGGCGCATCAGCGCGTTTTCAAAAGCGTCCATGGGGTTGATCTCGCCAGCGGCTTACTTGACGGCCTGGATGGCCGCGATCTTGTCGGCGCCGAATTCCTTGGCGTAGTTCGCGTAGGCCGGCTTGGTCGCGTCACGGAAGCTCGCGCCGTTGACCTGCTTGACCACCTGCATGCCGTCTTTTTCGAGCTGGGCGATGCCGTTGGCCTCGTCGTCGTTCACCTTCTTGCGGGTGGCGACCACGCTGGCCTTGGCGGCGTCGGCGAACACCTTCTTGTCGGCGTCGCTGAGCTTGTTCCACACGCGCGGCGAGGTCAGCAGCAACGCGGGCGAGTACACGTGGCCGGTCAGCGACAGGTGCTTCTGC
The DNA here is from genome assembly GCA_946482115.1 of uncultured Comamonadaceae bacterium. The sequence continues at coordinate 1,873 of CAMLQP010000117.1, read as the reverse complement.
ACCTGCGAGAACTTGGAGGCCAGGATCACGGGGATCGGGTTCTCCTGGCCATCGACCACACCCTGCTGCAGTGCGCCGAACACTTCGGGGAACGCCATGGGCGTGGGCAGGATGCCGAAGGTGCGGTAGCCCTCCATGTGCACCTTGTTCTCCATGGTGCGCATCTTCAGGCCGGCGGCATCGGATGCATTGACGATGGGGCGCTTGTTGTTGGTCATGTGGCGGAAGCCGTTCTCGCTCCAGGCCAGGGCCACCAGGCCGTGCGACTGGAACTTGGTCAGCATGTCCTGGCCGATGGCGCCGTCCAACACCTTGCGGGCGTGGTCGTAGTCGCGGAACAGGAAGGGCACGTCCACGATCTTGATCTCGGGCACGAAATTGCCCACCGGGCCGGTGGAGGTCAGCACCAGGTCCTGCGTGCCCAGCTGCACGGCCTCGATCTCCTCGCGCTCACCGCCCAGAGCGCTGGCCGGGAACACCTGGCACTTGTAGCGACCGGCTGTGCCCTTGTCGATCTCTTCGCAGAACTTGCTGGCGCCCACGTCGTAGTGCGAGCCCTTGGCCAGCACGTGGCCGATCTTGAGCACGGTCTGGGCCTGGGCGGGCGCGACAAGGGCGGCGCAGACGGCGGTGAAAACCGCGGCGAAGCGGGTGAAAGTGCGAATCGACATGGATGTCTCCTGGGTTTTCGATGGGAGGCCCTGGACGGACCGGGACAACACCAAAATAAGTACGGTTGTCATGTTGTCGTACAAATTATCGAAGACCGATGGCAGTTTCCAGTTAGGGAATTACCCTAGGGTCGATCCGGAGGGGTGGCGCGGACCGCAGGCACAAGCGGCCCCAGCGGGACCGCGGGCAGGCTCAGCGCGCCCCGTGACCCGGCACCACCTGCGGCGTGCCCAGTTCCGCCCGCAGGCGGTCGGCCAGTTGCCGCCCCTGCGCGGCCCAGAAGGTCGGGTCGGCGCGGCCGATGCGCTGGGCCGCGTTGCCCATGTGGGTGGCGCCGGCCATGCGGGCGGCCGCCACGTCACCCGCTTCGATCGCGGCGATGATGGCCGCGTGCTCGTCGCGCACCTGCTGGGCCAGGTCGTCGCGGGTGGCTTCGTTGGCGCGGGTCACGCGCGTGGCGTCGAGCAGGAAATGGTTCAGGTAGGCCAGCGTGGCCAGCAGGTAGGGGTTGCGCGCCGCCTGGGCGATGGCCGCGTGCAGCGCCACGTCTTCGGCCACACCGTCTCCGCCCTTGGACACGGCCTTGTCCAGCGCCTGCGCCGCGCTCTTGATCTGCTTGAGCGCCTGCGGCGTGCGCCGGGCCGCCGCGAGCGCGGCCGACTCGGCCTCCAGCGCGCGGCGGACTTCCACCATCTGGATCACCGCGTCCACCGAACCGTCGGGCGACAACACCAGCTGTTCGATCGCCGGCTCGGGGCGCGGCCCGACGTAGGCCCCCGAACCCTGGCGCGTTTCGATCAGCCCCAGGGTCTTCAGACGCGACATCGCTTCGCGCACCACGGTGCGGCTGACGCCGAAGCGTTTGACGAGATCGCTCTCGGTGGGCAGGCGCTGGCCGGGTTCGAGCTGCCCGTCGCGGATGCTCACGGCCAGCGCGTCGGCCAGTTGCTCGGACAGGCTGGCCCCCACGCGCAAAGCGGGAACGTTGTCGAGTGAAAACGGAGGAAGGGTGGCCATATCGGAAGCGCGGCAAACGGAGGGAATGGGTGGAAATCGGGCGGGGAATGGAATCTGTACGACAACCATACCACTGCCTTCGCCAGCCCCACAACCGGCGCCGTGCGGACCGTTCCCGTTCAGGACAAGCGGTAGGTTTCCAGGTGGATGCTGGTTTCGGTGCTGCTGATGCCGCGCACCAGGC
>CAMLQP010000116.1 GCA_946482115.1 uncultured Comamonadaceae bacterium | reverse complement strand
CGTTGAGCGATTCGAGGTAGCGGCGCTGGCCTTCGTTGAACAGGATGTCGAACGCGAGCGTGGATTTGCCCGAGCCGCTGACGCCGGTGATCACGTTGAACTTGCCGCGCGGAATATCCACGCTCAGGTGCTTGAGGTTGTGCTCTTTGGCGTTGACGATCTGGATCGCGCCCGAGCGCTCGGCGTGCGCCGGCGGGCGCGGCGGCGTGGGCGGGTGCTCGGCCACGCCCAGGGCGCCTTCGTATTCGCGCAGCGCATGGGCCGTGTGGCTCTTGGCGTGTTGGCGCACCTCTTCGGGCGTGCCCTGGGCCACGATCTCGCCACCGCCGTCGCCGCCCTCGGGGCCGAGGTCGATCAGCCAGTCGCTGGCGCGGATGACGTCGAGATTGTGTTCGATGACCACCAGCGAATGACCCGCATCCAGCAGGCGGCGCAGCGCGCGCATCAGCTTGGCGATGTCGTCGAAGTGCAGGCCGGTGGTGGGCTCGTCAAACAGGAACAGCGTGCCCTTGCGCGCCAGCGGCTGGCTGCGCGCGCCCTTGGTGGCGTTTTTTGCCGCCTCGGCCAGAAAGCCCGCGAGCTTGAGGCGCTGTGCCTCGCCGCCCGAGAGCGTGGGCACGGGCTGGCCCAGCTTCACGTACTCCAGCCCCACGTCCACGATGGGTTGCAGGGCGCGTATCACCTCACGGTCGCTGGCGAACAGCGCGGTGGCTTCGCTCACGGTGAGTTCCAGCACGTCGGCCACGTTCACGAGCCGGCCGCCGCGTTCGATCTTCACCTCCAGGATCTCGGGCCGGTAGCGTTTGCCGTCGCAGTCCGGGCAGCGCAGGTACACGTCCGACAGGAACTGCATCTCCACATGTTCAAAGCCCGAGCCGCCACAAGTGGGGCAGCGGCCATCGCCGCTGTTGAAGCTGAACTTGGACGCCGTGTAGCCGCGCTGGCGCGCCAGCGGCGCGTCGGCAAACAGGTTGCGGATGGTGTCCCACGCACCCACGTAGCTGACCGGGTTGGAGCGTGCCGTCTTGCCGATGGGCGACTGGTCCACGAACACGACATCGGCCAGCTGTTCGGCGCCCAGCAGGCGGTCGTGGGCGCCGGGCGATTCGGTGGCGCGGCCGAAGTGCCGCATCAGCGCGGGCGCCAGCACGTCCTGGATCAGGCTGGACTTGCCCGAGCCGCTGACGCCGGTGACACACACCAGGCGCTGCAGCGGGATCTCGACCGACACCTGCTTGAGGTTGTTCTCGCGCGCGCCCTCGAGGATGAGGCGCGAGGTGTTGTCCGTCACCATGCGCTTGAAGCCCATGCCGATCTGCTTGCGCCCGCCGAGGTAGGCGCCGGTCAGCGTGTCGGCGCGGCGCAACGCGTCCACCGGGCCGTCAAACACGATCTGCCCGCCGCGCTCTCCGGGGCCGGGGCCCATGTCGATCACGCGGTCGGCAGCCAGCATCACGGCCGGGTCGTGCTCCACCACCACCAGGGTGTTGCCGGCATCGCGCAGGCGCAGCATGGCCTGGTTGATGCGGTCCATGTCGCGCGGGTGCAGGCCTATGCTGGGCTCGTCCAGCACGAACAGGGTGTTGACCAGCGAGGTGCCCAAAGCGGTGGTCAGGTTGATGCGCTGCACCTCGCCGCCGCTCAGCGTGCGGCTCTGGCGGTCCAGCGTGAGGTAGCCGATGCCGACGTCGTTGAGGTAGCGCAGGCGCGTGCCGATCTCGTCGAACAGCAGTTTCAGCGCCTGCTGGTCGCCGCCGCTGGCGTGGGCGGTCAGGTCCTCGGCGATGCCATCGAAGAAGCGCCGCAACCGCGCCAGCGGCAGCAGCATCAGGTCGTGCAGCGTCAGGCCGGGCATGGCCTCCAGCTGCGCGCGGCTCCAGGCCACGCCGCGCGGCAGGAAGCGCCGTTCGGGCGGCAGCACCGCGTCGGCCGCCGCCTTGGAGCCGATGCGCCACAGCAGGCTTTCGGTTTTCAGGCGCGCGCCGCCGCAGGTCTCGCACGGGGTGTAGCTGCGGTACTTGGACAGCAGCACCCGGATGTGCATCTTGTAGGCCTTGCTCTCCAGGTACTCGAAGAAGCGGGCCACGCCGTACCACTGCTGATTCCACTTGCCGTTCCAGTTGGGCGAGCCGTGAATGACCCAGTGTTTCTGCGCGTCGGTGAGCTTGTTCCACGCGGTGTCGCGCGGGATGCCGGCGGCCTCGGCATGGCGCATCAGGTCGTCCTGGCACTCCTGCCACGCCGGCGTCTGCATGGGCTTGATGGCGCCCGCGCGCAGCGTGAGTTTTTCGTCCGGGATGACCAGGCCGTAGTCCACCCCGATCACGCGGCCGAAGCCCCGGCAGGCCTCGCAGGCGCCCACGGCGGAGTTGAACGAGAACATGGACGGCATGGGCTCGCTGTAGCGCAGGTCGCTGTCGGGGCAGTGCAGGCCGGTGGAAAAGCGCCACAGATCGGACTCGCCGTCGTCGTTCAGCCGGTAGACGTTGAGCCGGCCACTGCCCCGCTTCAATGCCACCTCGATGGCTTCGATGACACGCGCCTTCTCGGCCCCCGAGAGGCGGAAGCGGTCGGCCACCACGTCGAGCAGCTTGCGCGGCCCGGTGGGCGTGGCCACCTCGCGTTCGGCCTGCACGCGGGTGAAGCCGCTGGCCGACAGCCACTGCTCCACCTCCTCGGGGCTGGTGTTGGCGGGCAGCTCGACCGGGAAGGTCAGCACGATCCTGGGATCACCCGCCTCGCAGCGGGCCTTCAGCTCGGCGTAGATGGTCTCGGTGGAGTCGTGCCGCACCGGCTGGGCGGTCTGCCGGTCGAACAGCTGGCCGGCGCGCGCGAACAGCAGCTTCAGGTGGTCGTTGAGCTCCGTCATGGTGCCCACGGTGGAGCGCGACGAGCGCACCGGGTTGGTCTGGTCGATGGCGATGGCGGGCGGCACGCCCTCCACCTTGTCCACCGCCGGCTTGTCCATGCGGTCCAGGAACTGGCGCGCGTAGGCGCTGAAAGTCTCGACGTAGCGGCGCTGGCCTTCGGCAAACAGGGTGTCGAACACCAGGCTGGACTTGCCCGAGCCGCTGGGCCCGGTGACCACGGTCAGCTCGCCGGTGCGGATGTCGAGGTCGAGGGCCTTGAGGTTGTGCTGGCGCGCGCCGCGGATGCGGATGAGGCCGTCTTCGGACGCGGGGGATTGGGGTTCAGACATGCATTTGCCCTGGAAGAGGCAAACATTCTAGGAAGCCTGAATGACACAGCGCGGCCAGGGGCTATCCGAGCAGCCCCTGCACCCATTCGATCTGGCACGGCAGGCACACCCGCTGCAGGTCGTAGCGGGCGCGCACGTGTTCGCGCGCGGCCGCGCCCAGGCGCGCGCGCCGGGCCGGGTCGTCCAGCAGGCCGGCCACCCGGTCCACCAGGGCAGCGGTGTCGAAGAAATCCACCAGCTCGCCGTTCTCGCCACTGGTGATCGCCTCGCGCACGGGCGGCGTGTCGCTGCCCACCACGCAGGCCCCCACGGCCATGGCCTCCAGCAGGCTCCAGCTCAGCACGAAGGGGTAAGTCAGGTAGATGTGCACGCTGGACAGGCGCAGCAGGTCCAGAAAGCGGTCGTAGGGCAAGGCGCCGAGGAAGGCCACGCGCGACCAGTCGGCATCGGGTATGCGGGGGCGCACCTCGTCGATGAAGTGCTGCTTCCAGGTCTGGCCCTCGGGCGGCGGCGCGCCGTAGGCCGTGCCGTCGCCGCCCACGATCAGCACCCGGGCGCGGGGCCGGCGGCGCAGCAGTTCGGGCAGCGCGCGCAGGAACACGTGGTAGCCCCGGTAGGGTTCGAGCTGGCGCGCCACGAAGGTCACCACCTCGTCGTCGCGGGTCAGCAACTGCCCATCCAGCTCGAAACGCACCGCCGGATCGGGCGCCAAGGCGTCGGTGTCCACGCCGTCGTGCACCACGGTGATGCGGCGGCGGTAGTCCTCGGGAAAGGTGCTGGCCTGCCACCGGGTGGGCGCGATCGCGGCATCGGCGATGTCGGCGTGCAGCCAGTGGTTGACGTTCTTGAGCCGCATCCGCATGGCCAGGCGCTCGGTGTCCTGGGGGCGGAATTCGGGGTCGAAATCCACGTCCGAACCCTCGGGCTGGTAGAACCATTCGGCGTAAAGCCCCAGGCGCGCCTGCGGCCAGACCTGCCGCAGGAACAGGCTTTCGCCCCAGCCCGGGTGGGCGATGATGGCGCGTGGCGAGAAACCCTGGCCCCGAAGCTGGCGCGCGGCCTCGAAGCAGGCCTCGCCGCGCAGGGTCTTGGATTCGAGGTCCTGCAGCCACGGCGCCAGCCCGGGGGTGTTGCCCCGGGGCACCCGGTACGGCAGCACCTGCACCCCCTGCCACGGGCCGGGGCGGGCGCCGGCGCGCAGGGTCAGGGCCACGACGCGATGGCCCAGGCGGGCCAGGGCGGGCCCCAGGTGCTTGAACTGGCCGGGAAAGTTCTGGTGGACCAGCAGGATGTCCATGCCCGACCGCAGCCCTCCCTCAGGTCTTGATGATCAGCACCGGGGTACTGGCGTGCGTCAGCACCTTCTGCGCCACGCTGCCCAGGATCAGCGCCTGCACGCCCTTGCGCCCGTGCGAGCCCATCACGATGAGGTCGCAGCCTTCGGCCTTGGCGGTTTCGATGATGCCTTCATAGACCACGTTGCGCTCGATGGTGTCGCCGGCAAAGGGCACGCCGCGCGCCTCGCAGGCCTTGCGCAGTACGTCGAGCGACTGGCCTGCCGCCTGCTTGGCCTCGCTCAGGTAAGCCTGCAGGCCGACAGCGGAGGCGTCGCCGATGCCGAGGTAGGGAAAGGGATCGATCACGTAGACGCCCACCACCTGGGCGCCGTGCACCTTGGCCAGGTCGGCCGCGGTTTCGGCCGCGCGGTGCGCCTGCTCGGAACCGTCGGAAGGGACGAGGATCTTCTTGAACATGGCAATCTCCTTGTGGGGTTGACCGTTCCAGTGTGCCGCGCCCGCGGCGCGGCAGGCTTGCGCCAGATCAATGACCAGCCGCCCGAGCTTAACGCCTAGGGGCGCCGTGTGCCAGCCGGCACCGCGGCGGCCTGCTCCCAGGCGCCGCTGGCGAACCACGGGTCGTCCAGCAGATAGGCCCGCAGCATGGGCAGCGCATCCTGGCCCCAGAACAGCCGGTCGTCCACGGCCACCGTGGGCACGCCGAACACGCCCCGCGCGATCGCGGCCTCGGTGTTGGCCCGCAGTCGTGCCTTCACGGCTTCGCCGTAGGGGGCATCCAGCGCCTCGCCGCGCTGGGCCATGTGGTCCGCCAGCCGGGCCTGCAGCGTGGCCAGGCGCTGCGGATCGTTGGGGTCGCCGCCGCCGTGCCAGACGTGGTCGAAGGCCTGTTCGGCCACGTAACGGTTCACCCCACCGTCGGCCGAGCAGGCCAGCATCAGCCGCAGCACGGCCAGCGGGTTGAAGGGGTGGCTGGCCGGCATGTCCAGCCGCACGCCGGCCTCGTGCGCGAGCCAGGCCACCTGGCGGTAGGTCCAGTCGCGCTTGGGCGCGATCTCGGCCGGGCCGAGCTGGCCGTGGTGCTTGAGCAGCCCCGCGAACAGCACCGGCACGTGGCGCACCCGGTGGCTCACGCCCTGCAGGGCGGCTGGCAACTTGTGGAACGCCAGACAGGCATAGGGCGAGATGACGTCGAAGTAGAAATCCAGGGTCTTCATCTGGCGGTGCGCCGGCTTGGTTACATTGGCGGGTGTGCGTGTCTCATTGTCCATGAAGCTGATCCGCTTCTGCCTGCTCTGGTGCTGTCTGTTCGGCGGGCTGCCTGCGGGCCTGGCCGGCCCCGTCGTGCTCGAAGACCACCGCCAGGGCGTCTCGCTGAGCGAGGCCGGCCAGCTGCTGTGGCAGCTGGACACCACCGGCACGCTGGGCCTGGACGAGGTGCGCGACCCCGCCCATGCGGCCCGCTTTTCGGTCGCGCCGCACCCGCTGCGCAACGGCAGCGACGCGCGGCCGCGCTGGCTCAAGGTGGAGCTGCACCAGCGCGGACCGCATGGCGACTGGGTGCTGGCCACGCAGACAACCGCCCTCAAGGACGTGCGCTTCCATGGCCCGTACGACGCCGCCGGCCGGGCACTGGCGGAACCCGTGCACACCGGGCTTTCGCAGCCCTTCGCCACCCGGCCGCTGGGCAGCGAGCGCTACGTGTTCCGCCTGCGGCTGCCGGCGCCAGGGACCTACACGGTCTATGTGCGCCTGGTCAGCGAGACCTCCCAGAACTTGGACCTCACCACCTGGGAAACCGCCGAATACCTCCAGTGGCGCCAGCACAAGCGGCTGTTCGACGGCCTGTGCTACGGCATCCTGTTCGCGCTGCTGCTCTACAACCTCGTGCTCACGGTGGTGTTCCGCGACCGCACCTACGCGTTCTACGTGGGCCAGTGCACGTTTGCCCTGCTGACACTGGCCAGCTTCAACGGCCATGCGGCCCACTACCTGTGGGGCGACTGGCCCTGGTGGCAGGAACGCGGCAACGTGGTGCTGCCCGGCCTCTGGCTGTGCTTCGGCGCGCTGTTCGCCCGCAGCTTCCTCGGCACGCGCGCCGTGTCCTGGCTGGACCGGCCGCTGCTGGCCGCCGCCGCACTCGCCATGGTGGGCGCGCTGCTGGGCCTGTCGGGCCAGTTCGGCGCGGCCCAGGCCTTCAACGAGGTGATCGCCAGCGCCGGCGCGCTGCTCGCCACCGGCGCGGCCATCGTCGTCACCCGTCGCGGTTTCACGCCGGCCCTGTGGTACCTGGGCGGGCAGGCCCTGCTGTTCCTGTCGGCACTGGGCGTGGTGCTGGTCAACTGGAAGCTGGTCGAAGCGCCGTTCCTGCTGGCCAACGGGCTGCAGATCGGCATTGCCGGCGAAATGGTGGTGTTCGCCATCGCGCTGAGCAGCCGCATCCGGGGCATGCGCGCCTCGCAACTGGAGCTGCGCCTGCGCGCCGCCAACCTGGCCGAGGCGGCCGCCACCGACCCGCTGACCGGCCTGGCCAACCGCGCCGGACTGGCCCAGGGCGCCGCCCGGCTGCTGGACGACGGCGCGCCCCATGCGCTGATGCTGCTCGACCTCGACCGTTTCAAGCCCATCAACGACGAACACGGCCACGACGCCGGCGATGCGGTGCTGCGCGCGGTGGCCGAACGGCTGCAGGCCCAGATGCGGGCCGGCGACATCGTCGCGCGGCTCGGGGGCGACGAGTTCGTGATCCTGCTCGCGGGGCAGCTGCCGGACGAACGCCTGGCCGTGCTCGCGCAGCGGCTGGAAGGCGCGGTGCAACAGCCCGTCACCTTCCACGGGCGGTCGCTGGGCGTGGCGGTGAGCATCGGCATCGCGCGCAGTCCGCAGGACGGGCGCACGCTGGTCGAGCTGATGCGCTGCGCCGACCAGGCCATGTACCAGGCCAAGCAGGCGCGTGCCGGCCACGCCTTCTACGGCGAGGCGGCAGCGCCGGCCTGACGGCGCTCGACCAGCGCCCAGATGGCGCGCTTCTGGTCGTCGCAAGCGGTGCTCCAGCCCGCGATCTCGTCAAGCGTGCGGTGGCAGCCCTGGCAAAAGCCGGTGGCGGCGTCCATGCGGCAGATGCCCACGCAGGGCGATGGCACGCCCGAGCCCGGCGGTGCGCGGCGCTGGGCGCGCTGCAGGGTCAGCATCGCACCACCACGTCGGCCACCGGCGCGCCCGTCCAGGCCCCCAGGTCGGCGGGGCGCAGGCGGAACACGCCATGCGGATGGCCGGCCGCGGCCCAGATGTCATCAAAGCGGAACAGCTCCCGGTCGATCAGCATCACCGGCGGCGTGGCATGCGCCAGCGGCGAGACGCCACCGATGGAGAACCCGGTCCTGGCCTTGACGAAATCGGCGTCGGCGCGGCCCAGCTTCTGGCCCTCGGCGCAGACCAGGGCTTGCACCTTCTTCTCGTCCACGCGCAGGTCGCCCGAGGTGACAACCAGCACCGCCGTCTCGTCGGGCTTGCGCTTGAAGATGATGCTCTTGGCGATCTGGCCCAGCGCCACACCCAGGGCATCGGCCGCCTGCTGCGCGGTGCGCGCGGCATCGTCCAGCATCACCGGCGCATGGGGGTGGCCCAGGCGCTGCAGTTCGGCCTGCACGCGCGCCACGCCATCAGGGAGCTGGCCCGTCATGCCCGTTTCACCCACATCAGGCTCGCACCCATGGCCATCAGCACGCCGCCGAACACGCGGTTCTGCACCAGGCGGGCGCGCGCGCCGCGCAGCAGCGCCTGCAGGCGCGAGGCCAGCCAGGCATAGCCGTGCA
>CAMLQP010000115.1 GCA_946482115.1 uncultured Comamonadaceae bacterium | reverse complement strand
CTTGGCCAGCAGCGCCTCGAAGGCGTTGAAGAACTCCTCCTGCGTGCGGTCCTTGTTGGCGAAGAACTGCACATCGTCGATCAGCAGCAGGTCCAGCGAGTGATAGCGCGCCTTGAACTCGTCAAAGGTCTTGCGCTGGTAGGCCTTGACCACATCCGAGACGAACTGCTCGGCATGGATGTAGAGAACCTTGGCCATGGGCCGGTCGGCCAGCAGCTGGTTGCCGATCGCGTGCACCAGGTGGGTCTTGCCCAAGCCCACGCCGCCATAGATGAACAGCGGGTTGTAGAGCTGGCCGAGGCTGCCGGCCACGTGCATCGCGGCGGCGCGGGCCATGCGGTTGGCAGAGCCCTCGACCAGCGTGGAAAAGGTCAGCGCGGTGTTCAGGCGGTTCTTCTGCCCCTCGCTGGCCGGCGTCGCGGGCGCCGGCACCTCGGGCAACTCCGCCAGCACCTGCTCCTGCAGGCTACGCGGCGTCGAGGCCTGCCGGGCATTGGATTCACGCGGAGCGAGCACCAACTCCAGAGCAACAGGTCGCCCGGCCACGCGCTCCAGCAGGACCCCCAGGCGCCCGGCGTACTGGGCGCGCACCCAGTCGAGCTTGAACCGATTGGCAACCGCCACCACCACCTTGTCGCCGCCGCCGTCCACACGAGCCGCGAGCGGGCGTATCCAGGTATTGAACTGCTGTTCCGGCAGCTCCTGCGCCAGGAGGTCGACGCAGGCATCCCACAGGTCGGGGCTGGCGGGACTGTCGTTTCCCTCGGTCATCTGATGTCTATTCTTATAAAGCCAAATCTTGTGGACAGCCACAGGGCGGCCGACCGGGCATTGTAGCTCCGCGGGGAAGTTATCCACACCCCCGGGGATATCCCGAGTGACGGCCTTTCGGGCAGTGCCGCTTGGCGACCCCGGGGATTTTTGCGATAATGACGGGTTTTCCCATCGGGGCGCCGGTTGCTGGCGTCATGGCCAGCGGGCGTGCCGTCCGCGGCCCAGGCCGTCAGGGAAGCTTCGAAACCCCTGTACCGGGACACCATCATGGCAATGAAACGCACCTACCAACCGTCGAAAATCCGCCGCGCCCGCACCCACGGCTTCCTGGTCCGCATGAAGACCCGTGGCGGCCGCGCCGTGATCAACGCGCGCCGCGCCAAAGGCCGCAAGCGCCTGGCCGTCTAAGCCTGACGCTGCACGCGCTTGGAGCGCATACGCACCCGGGCCGAGTTCCAGGCGGTGCTGGCGCATCCACCCGTGGCCACGTCCGCGCATTTCGCCTTGCACGCGGCACCGCTGGAGCCCGCTGCCGACCAGCCCCGGGTCGGCGTCGTGCTGCCCAAACGTTGGGCGCGCCGCGCCGTCACGCGCAACACCCTGCGCCGCCAGATCTACGTGGCGGCGCTTTCGTTCGCCCAGACGCTGCCGCACCAGGCTCTGGTGGTCCGGCTGCGGCGCGGCTTTGACACGCGCGAATTCCCCAGCGCCACGTCCACGGCGCTCAAGCGCGCCGCGCGTGACGAACTGGACACCCTGTTCGGGCGCCTTCGTGCGCCGGTCGGCCATGACTGACTGGCCCCGCCGTTTCCTGCTCACCCTGGTCAAGGGCTACCGCCTGCTGCTCAGCCCCTGGCTGGGCTCGGGCTGCCGCTTCGAGCCCACCTGCTCCGCCTACGCGCTGCAGGCGCTGGAACGCCACGGCGCGGCCGCCGGCAGCTACCTCACGCTGCGCCGGCTGGCCCGCTGCCACCCCTGGTGCGAAGGCGGCTGCGACCCCGTGCCCGACCAACCACCGGCCCTGTTCGGCCGGCTGCTCTCCTCGGAAAAACAACCGTCATGAACGACATCCGCCGCTCCATCCTCTGGGTGATCTTCGGTTTCTCCATGATCTTGCTGTGGGATCAATGGCAGATCCACAACGGCAAGTCCGCGACCTTCTTCCCGACACCGGCGGCCAAGAAGGCGGAAGCCCCCGCCAAGCCGGCGGCCGGTGCCGATGCCTCGGTGCCTGCGGCAGCCGCCACGGCACCGGGCAGCATGGGCGCCCCCGCCGATGTCGGCACGCCGGCGCCGTCCGCGCGCGTGCTGCACGAGGTGACCACCGACGTGCTGCGCCTGACCTTCGACAGCCAGGGCGGCTCGCTGGTGCGCGCCGACATCCTCAAGCACGCGGCCGCCCTGGGCGGCCCGGCCGGCGACGGCTTCAAGCCCCTGACGCTGCTGGAGCAGGAAAAAGGCTACGCCGCCCAGACCGGTCTGACCGGCGCCAATCGGCCCAACCACACCACGCCGATGCGCCTGGTGAATGCGCCCAAGGCCCTGGCCGACGGCCAGGACGAGCTGGTGGTGCGTTTCGAATCCGATCCGGTGGACGGCCTCGTGCTGGCCAAGACCTACACCGTCAAGCGCGGCCAGTACGCCATCGCCGTGCGCCACGAGGTCATCAACCGCGGCAGCGCCCCGGTGACGCCGCAGCTCTACCTGCAGCTGGTGCGCGACGGCAGCCGCACCGACAGCGAGACGCCCTTCTACTCCACCTTCACCGGCCCGGCGGTCTACACCGGCACGGCCAAGTTCCAGAAGGTCGAGTTCGCCGACATCGACAAGGGCAAGGCCAGCTACGAGAAGACCGCCACCGACGGTTACGTGGGCATGGTGCAGCACTACTTCGCGAGCGCCTGGCTGCTGGCCGACGGCGTCGCGCGCGACATCTACGTGGACCGCATCAGCGTGAGCCAGGCCAACCGCTACCGCGCCGGCGTTCTGACCACGCTGCCCGAGGTGGCTCCAGGCCAGTCCCAGACGCTGGACGCCCGACTGTTCGTGGGCCCGCAGGAAGAAAAGGTGCTCGAGCAGATTGCCCCCGGCCTTGAACTGGTGAAGGACTACGGCTGGCTGACCATCCTGGCCAAGCCGCTGTACTGGCTGCTCGAGAAGATCCATGGCTTCGTGGGCAACTGGGGCTGGGCCATCGTGCTGCTGGTGGTGGTGATCAAGGCCGCGTTCTACTGGCTCAACGCCAGCGCCTACCGCTCCATGGCCAAGATGAAGAAGATCAACCCTCGCATCATGGAAATGCGCGAGCGCCTCAAGGGCAACCCGCAGCAGATGCAGCAGGAGATGATGAAGATGTACCGCGAAGAGAAGGTCAACCCTCTCGGAGGCTGCTTCCCCATCCTGATCCAGATCCCCGTGTTCATCGCCCTGTACTGGGTGCTGCTGGCCAGCGTCGAGATGCGCAACGCGCCCTGGGTGGCCTGGATCCATGACCTGTCCTCGCCGGACCCGTTCTACATCCTGCCGCTGGTGATGGCTGTCACCACGCTGATCCAGACCGCGCTCAACCCGCTGCCGCCCGACCCCATGCAGGCCAAGCTGATGTGGATGATGCCCATCGTGTTCTCGGTCATGTTCTTCTTCTTCCCGGCCGGCCTGGTGCTGTACTGGATCACGAACAACGTGCTGACGATCGCGCAGCAGGCCTTCATCAACCACAAGCTGGGCGTGCCGTTGAAGTTCAACATGCCAAGCTTCAAGTAACCCCCCTGCGCCGCTGCGCGGCTTCCCCCCAGGGGGACGGCGCTGGCGGACCGGCAGAGCCGGCTCCGCGGCGCCCCCGGCCGATACACTTCGGCCCACCTATGCTGTCCCGTCAGGCTGATCCCATCGCCGCCATCGCCACCGCCCCGGGGCGGGGTGCGGTGGGTATCGTGCGCGTGTCGGGGCGCGACCTGAAAGCCCTGGTGCAGGCGCTCTGCGGGCGCGAGCTCAAGCCCCGCGAGGCGACCTACCTGCCCTTCCTGGACGCCCGGGGCCAGGCGCTGGACCAGGGCCTGGCGCTGTATTTCCCCGCGCCCCACTCCTACACCGGCGAGGACGTGCTGGAGTTGCAGGCCCACGGTGGCCCGGTGCTGCTGCAGCTGCTGCTGGCCCGCTGCCTGGAAGCGGGCGCCCCGCGCGGCGTGCGCGTGGCCGACCCCGGCGAATTCACCCAGCGCGCCTTCCTCAACCACAAGATCGACCTGGCCCAGGCCGAGGCCATCGCCGACCTGATCGACGCCAGCACCGAAGCCGCCGCGCGCAGCGCCGGCCGCTCGCTGTCTGGCGCGTTCTCCCGGGAAATCCACACCCTGCGCGACGCGCTGATCCACCTGCGCATGCTGGTGGAGGCCACGCTGGATTTCCCCGAGGAAGACATCGACTTCCTGCAGCAGGCCGACGCACGCGGCCAGCTGCAGCGCCTGCAGCTCCAGCTGGCCGAGGTGCTGGGCCGCGCCCACCAGGGCGCGCTGCTGCGCGAGGGCATCAAGGTCGTGATCGCCGGCCAGCCCAACGCGGGGAAAAGCTCGCTGCTCAACGCCCTGGCCGGTGCCGAGCTGGCCATCGTCACGCCCATCGCCGGCACCACGCGTGACGTGGTGCAGCAGACCATACAGATAGAAGGCGTGCCGCTGCACGTGGTGGACACCGCCGGCCTGCGCGACACCGCGCTGGCCGAGGTGGACGCGGTCGAGAAGATCGGCATCGAGCGCGCCTGGGGCCAGATCGCAGCGGCCGACGCGGTGCTGTTCCTGCACGACCTCACGCGCCAGGACCAGCCCGGCTACCGCGCCGCCGACGCGGCGCTTGCCGCACAACTGCCCCAGGGCGTGCCAATCATCCCGGTCTGGAACAAGTGCGACCAGGCCGGCGCCCCGGCCGACGGCCTGGCCATCTCGGCCAAGACCGGCGCCGGCATAGACCGTCTGCGCCGCGAACTGCTGGAAGCCGTGGGCTGGCAGGCCGCGCCTGAAGGCCTGTTCATCGCCCGCGAGCGCCACCTGCACGCCCTGCGCCGGGTGGACGAACACCTGATGCAGTGCGCCGCGCTGCTGGCCAGCCCCGCGCCCGCGCTCGACCTGCTGGCCGAGGAACTGCGGCTGGCCCAGAACGCCCTCAACGAGATCACTGGCGAGTTCAGCTCGGACGATTTGCTGGGCGTGATCTTCTCGCGGTTCTGCATCGGCAAATAACCTCCAGAAACGCTCGGGATTGCGCCGGGCCCCTCAGATCGGCGTACCATTGATTCCGTAATGAATCGTTGTTTCTTATTTGAAACAACCAACGCGGAATCCACGGCATGAACACCCCCTCTGCGGCCCCGGCCATCGAGTTCATCGGCGTCGAAAAGCGCTTCCCGCCACGCGGCAAGTCCGGCGAGGTGCTGGCCGCGCGCGACGTGAACTTCTCCATCCGCCAGGGTGAGGTGGTCTCCATCATCGGCCCTTCGGGCTGCGGCAAGAGCACGCTGCTCAACATGGGAGCGGGCCTGTCCAGGCCCTCCAAGGGCACGGTCAAGGTCGGTGGCGAGGTGGTCGCCGGCCCCAACAAGCACGTCGCCTTCATGTTGCAGAAGGACCTGCTCATGCCCTGGCGCACCATCGCCCAGAACGTGGAGTTCGGCCTGGAGCTGCGCGGCGTCAAGGCCGCCGACCGGCGCGCCGTCTCCGAACGCCTGCTGGCCCAGTGCCACCTCAAGGGCTTCGGCAACCACTACCCCAACCAGCTCTCGGGCGGCATGCGCCAGCGCGCCGCGCTGGCCCGCACGCTGGCGGTCGACCCGCTGGTGCTGCTGATGGACGAGCCCTTCTCGGCGCTGGACGCGCAGACCAAGATGATCCTGCAGCAGGACCTGGCCCAGACCGTCAAGGCCCACGGCAAGACCGTGGTCTTCATCACGCACGACCTGGCCGAGGGCGTGGCGCTGTCCGACCGCATCCTGGTCATGAGCGAGCGCCCCGGCACCATCGTCGAGGAGATCGTGGTCGACATCCCCGACCGCGACAACCCCATGAAGCGCCGCAAGCACCCCGAGGTGGGCGACTACGTGAGCCGCCTGATGGATCTGCTCAAGCTCGACGCCGCCGCCGACGTGCACTGAACGCCTTTTCACCCCGACACCGGAGAACGCCATGAAACTCAAGCCCGCCTTCACCGCCACCCGCCGCGCCGCCCTGACCCTGCTGGCCGCCACCGCGCTCGGAGCCCCGCTGGCCGCACAGGCGCAACTGCAGGAGGTGACCTACCTGCTGCCCGCCCCCGGCAC
This sequence comes from uncultured Comamonadaceae bacterium, assembly GCA_946482115.1. Next base: position 2,229 of record CAMLQP010000115.1, on the reverse strand, counting down.
GCTGCCGGCCTTCGGCCCCTGGATGGTGGCCCAGGCCAAGGGCTACTACGAGCAGGAAGGCCTCAAGATCAACTTCGTCACCGCCCGTGGCGGCGTGGACGTGGCCAAGCAGATCGGCGCCGGCAACGCGGTGATTGGCGGTGCCATCGGAGACACGCCCATCATCGCGCGCGCCCAGGGCGTGCCCGTGAAGGCCGTGGCGGTGCTGGGCGCCGGCTCGCTGATGCAGCTGGTCAGCCACAAGGACGAGAAGATCGAAAGCCCGCGCGAGCTCAAGGGCAAGACCGTGACCGTGCTGGCCTACACCGACACCACCTACTACGCGCTGCTGGGCATGCTGAGCAAGGTGGGCCTGACCAAGAACGACGTCAACATCCAGGCCGCGGGCCCGGCCGGCGTGTGGCAGCAGTTCGCCGCCAAGAAGGCGACCGCCATGGCCGGCGTGCCGGACTGGACCGCCACCGTGATGGAAGCCGGCGCGCAGGTCGACATCCTGCCGGCCGACGTGTACTTCAAGAGCATGGCCCAAGCCATCCTGGCCTCCGACGAGACCATCCAGAAGAACCCGCAGCTGATTCAGAAGCTGGTGCGCGCCACCCTCAAGGGCATGAAGGACATCATGGCCGACCCCAAGGCCGCGACCGCCGTGTACGTCAAGCACGTGCCCTCGCACCAGGGCAAGGAAGCCACCATCCTCAAGGCCTTCGAGCTGTTCAACCAGTACGTCTACGCCAAGCAGAAAGTGCCCGGCCTGATGGACGAGGCACGGCTGGGCGAGCTGCAGAAGTTCTACGTGACCAACGGCGTGGTGCCGAAAGAGACCCCGCTGAAGGATCTCTACACCAACCAGTTCGTGGGCAAATAAGTGAACAACGAGAAACTCGTCACGGCAGGCTGGAGCGTGGCCGTCCTAGTCGTGTTCCTGCTGCTGTGGGAATACGCGCCAGGCTGGCTGGGCGTGCCGGAATTCGTGCTGCCGCCCTTCTCCAAGGTCTGCGAGGAGGCCATCCGCATCTGGGGCACCGAGCGCCTGATGTGGCACGCCGGCATCACCAGCCTGGAGGTGGTGGTGGGCTTCGTGCTGGGTTCGTGGCTGGGCGCCATGATCGGCTACGCGCTGGGCGTCTCGCCTCGCGTGGAGGCGGTGCTGTCGCCCTATCTGCTGGCGCTGCAGATCGCGCCCAAGGTGGCGTTCGCGCCGCTGTTCGTGATGTGGCTAGGCTACACGGTCTACCCCAAGATCCTGGTGGCCGTGCTGATCGTGTTCTTCCCGGTGCTGATCAACGTGCTGTCGGCCATGCGCGCCATGGACGGTGACCTGATCAACCTCGCGCGCTCGTTCTCCGCCACCCGCTTTCAGGTGTTCCGCATGGTCGAGTTCCCGACCACGCTGCCGCCGCTGTTCTCGGGCCTGCGCATCGCCAGCACCCTGGCCGTCATCGGCGTCGTCGTGGGTGAACTGGTGGGTGGCAACATGGGCTTGGGCTACCTGCTGGTCTTCTTCGAGGGCCAGGGCAACACCGCCGGCGTGTTCGTGATCATCGGCGCGCTGACCGTCATCGGCATCGTCGCCTATTACGCGGTGGTGCTGGCCGAGCGGCGCGTGCTCCACTACCTGCCCAGCGCCCAACGCACCAACTGACTTCGACATGACCCAAGAAATCCGACTCGAAGGCCGCCGCGTGCTCGTCACCGGCTCGGCCCGCGGCCTGGGCGAGAGCTTCGCCCGCGCGCTGGTGGCTGCCGGCGCCCGCGTCGTCATCAGCGACGTGCTGCACGAGCGCGGCCAGCAGCTTGCGGCCGAGCTGGGCACCACCTACGTGCCCATGGACCTGATGGACCCCGAGGCCATCCGCGCCGGCGTCACCGCCGCCGCCCAGGCCCTGGACGGACTGGACGGCGTGATCAACAACGCGGCCATCACCAACTCTGGCGGCAAGACGCTGGACGAGATCACGGTGGACACCTGGGACCGCGTGATGGACGTCAACGTGCGCGGCACCTGGCTGGTCACGCAGGCCGCGCGGCCCTTCCTCGCCGCGAGCGGCACCGGCCGCGTGGTCAACCTCGCCTCCGACACCGCCCTGTGGGGCGCGCCGCGCCTGCTGGCCTACGCCGCCAGCAAGGGCGCCGTGATCGCCATGACCCGCTCGCTCGCCCGCGAGCTGGGCCCGGACGGCATCACCGTCAACGCCATCGCGCCCGGCCTCACGCTGGTGGAGGCCACCG
>CAMLQP010000114.1 GCA_946482115.1 uncultured Comamonadaceae bacterium | reverse complement strand
CTACTTCGACTACGACAGCTTCGTGGTCAAGCCCGAGTTCCAGAGCGTGCTCGAGGCCAACGCCCGCATCCTCAACGCCAACCGCCAGCGCCGCGTGCAGCTGGAAGGCCATACCGACGAACGCGGCGGGCGCGAATACAACCTGGCCCTGGGCCAGAAACGCTCCGAGGCCGTCAAGCGCGCGCTCAACCTGCTGGGCGTGCCCGATTCGCAGCTGGAGGCCGTGAGCTTCGGCGAAGAGAAACCTGCCGTGCAGGGCTCCGACGAGACCGCTCTCTCGCGCAACCGCCGCGTCGAGATCACCTACCGCTGAGGCGCGCCATGCCGTCGAGCCGGTCCAACCTTTCCCCCCTGCGCGCCGGCCTGCTGCTGGCGCTGTGCGCGCTGGCCTGGCCGGCGCAGGCCCAGCTGTTCAGCGACAACGAGGCGCGCCGCGCCATTCTGGAGCTGCGCGAGAAGGTCGAGGCCAACCGGCAGGCGGCAGAAACCGCCAACCGCCGCCTGAGCGAGGACCTGACCCGGGTCAACGAGGAAAGCACCGCGCCGACCCGGCGTAGCCTGCTGGAGCTGTCCAACCAGATCGAAGGCCTGCGCGCCGAGCTGGCCCGCCTGCGTGGCCAGAACGAGCAGCTGGCCCGTGACGTGGCCGAGCTGCAGCGCCAGCAGAAGGACGTGCTGGCCGCGCTGGACGAGCGCCTGCGCGGCCTGGAGCCCGTCAAGGTGCAGCAGGACGGCGCCGAATTCGCCGCCACGCCGGCCGAAAAGCGCGATTTCGACGCCGCCATGGCGGTGCTGCGCCAGACCGAGTACCCCCGCGCGGCGCAGCTGTACCAGAACTTCATCCGCCGCTACCCCGACAGCGGCTACGTGCCTTCGGCGCTGTACTGGCTGGGCAACACCCATTACGCCCTGCGCGAGTACAAGGAAGCCATCGCCGCCTACCAGCGGCTGATGGGGGTGGCCCCGCAGCACCCGCGCGTGCCCGAAGCCCACCTGGCCATCGCCAACTGCCAGCTCGAGCTCAAGGACGTGCGCGCCGCCCGCAAGACGCTGGAAGACCTGGTCAAGGCCCACCCGCAGACCGAAGCCGGCGCCACCGCCAAGGACCGCCTCGCGCGCCTGCGCTGAGGCCGGTCGTTGCCCCTGCGGACGCCGCCTTCGGGCGGCGTCTTTACAATTCCGGCCATGGAATCCCTCGACGTCGAATCCCTGCGCCAGCAGGTCCTCTGGGCCGCGTTCGCGGTATCCGTGCTTTTTGGTGCCATCGCGCAGCGCACCCATTTCTGCACCATGGGCGCGATCAGCGACATCGTCAACATCGGCGACTGGACGCGCATGCGCATGTGGGTGATGGCGGTCGGCGTGGCCATGATCGGCTTTCACGCCATGGCCTGGCTGGGCTGGATCGACCCCTCGCAGACACTCTACGCCTCCGGCCGCATCATCTGGTTGTCGGCCCTGGCCGGCGGCGCGCTGTTCGGCTTCGGCATGGTGCTCGCCTCGGGCTGCGGCAGCAAGACGCTGGTGCGCATCGGTGCGGGCAATCTCAAGTCGCTGGTGGTGTTCGTTGTGATGGGCCTCGCGGCCTTCGCCACGCTGCGCGGCATCAGCGGCGTGCTGCGCGTCAACACCGTAGACCGCGCCACCTTCGAGATGGCCGGCGGCGGCGGCATCGCCCAGTGGCTGGGCGCCCTGGTGGGCTGGGAACCCGCCATGGCCGGCCTCGTCATCGGCGGCGTGGTCGGGCTGGCCCTGGTGGGCTGGGCGCTGGCCGGTCCCGGTTTCCTCTCGGGCAACAACCTGCTGGCGGGCCTGGGCATCGGCGCCACCGTCATCGGCATCTGGTGGGTCAGCGGCCGGCTGGGCTTCGTGCCCGAGCACCCCGAGACGCTGGAAGCCGTCTACGTCGGCACCAACAGCGGCCGCATCGAGGCGCTGACCTTCACCGCCCCCATGGCCTACGTGCTCGACTGGCTCATGTTCTTCAGCGACAAGAGCAAGGTGCTCACGCTGGGCGTGGTGTCGGTGGCGGGCGTGGTGGCCGGATCCTTCGTCTACTCGGTCGCTACGCGCGGCTTCCACTGGGAAGGTTTCCGCGACGCCCGGGACACCGCGCTGCACCTGGTCGGCGCCGTCCTCATGGGCGTCGGTGGTGTCACCGCCATGGGCTGCACTGTCGGGCAGGGCCTGTCCGGCCTGTCCACCCTGAGTCTGACCAGCCTGATCGCCGTGGCGGGTATCGTTGGCGGCGCCGTGCTGGGGTTCCGCTTCCAGCTCTGGCTGCTCGAGCGCGAGTAAGGGCCTGGGCCACCGCGTGGACGACGCCGATTTCGAACGCCGCTTCGGTGGCCTGCGCCGGCTCTACGGCGTCGATGGCGCGCAGCGCGTGTTCGACGCCACCGCGCTGGTGGCGGGCATCGGCGGTGTCGGCTCCTGGGCCGTCGAGGCCCTGGCTCGCAGCGGGGTGGGGCGGCTGGTGCTGGTGGACATGGACCACATCGCCGAGTCCAACATCAACCGCCAGGTCCACGCGCTCACGCCGACACTGGGCCAGGCCAAGGGCGATGCGATGCGCGAGCGCATCGCGCTCATCAACCCGCACTGCCGTGTCGACGTGGTGGACGATTTCGTGACACCCGACAACTGGCCGGCGCTTGCCGCCTCGCTGGGTGCCGGTGCCGGCGTGATCGACGCTTGCGACCAGGTGGCCGCCAAGACCGCCATGGCCGCCTGGGCACGCGCCAGCGGCCAGCCCTTCGTCAGCGTGGGGGCGGCGGGCGGCAAGCGGCAGGCCCATGGCGTGGAGATGGCCGACCTGCACGCGGTCACGCACGACCCGCTGCTGGCGCAGCTGCGCTACCGCCTGCGCAAGCACCACGCCGCGCCGCGCGAGGGCGCCTTCGGCATCGCCTGCGTCTTCAGCCGCGAGGCCGTGGCACCACCCGACCCGTCCTGCGCCATCGACGCGGGCGGCGATGGCTCGCTCAATTGCCACGGTTATGGCTCCGTGGTCAGCGTCACCGCCACCTTCGGCCTGACGGCGGCCGGCTGGTTGCTGGACCGCTTCGCGCAGGCCTCGCCAAAAAGTGCGCAAAAAAAATCGAGGGCTTCAAAAAGCGTAAAAAACGACGCTATAATCTGAGGCTTCGCAGGCAACGACATCGATAGTCTTGTTTGCGGCGAGTGGGACGTTAGCTCAGTTGGTAGAGCAGCGGACTTTTAATCCGTTGGTCGCAGGTTCGAATCCTGCACGTCCTACCACTCATTTCAAGGGCTTAGCCGCGAGGCTAGGCCCTTTCACTTTGTGTGGCGTGACAAAAGCGTGACGGATTGCCCCACGTTTTCGGCACGGACGCGCTCGATCCGAGACGCTGCCACCGCCAGGTGCTCTGTGGCGTACTTCGCGTAGCGATCCACCATCACCCGAGATTTCCAGCCGCCCAAGTCCTTGAGCTCATCGCAGGACGTTCCCGCCTGCCGATGCCATGAGGCCCCCGTGTGGCGCAGGTCATGGAACCGGAAATCCCGAATGCCGGCATGCGACAAGAAAGAGCTTGGCGGCGATGTGACTTGCTCGAGACGGCGATAGCGCAGTTGGTCTCTTCTTGGACGTGACACTGTTGGCAACCGACCGTGAAACTTAGCGAGCGAAGGCGAGTGCAGGGCATTGAAAAATAAGGTCTTTTAGGCTGCTTTTATTCCGTGAGTCTTAGCAATGTAGGCATGGCGTACCGTGACAGTTTCGTGGTGTACAAACGCCGTTTGCATCTTGTGGCTTAGTACGCATGCTTCATCCATCTGATCGCCTAAATGAGTTTCATCGAGCACTCGGTGATTTCGTCGATAGCTGTGCACGTCTGGATGTGACCGTTTGCTGGCAGCTGGCATCCTGGAAGGAGTTCGATCCTCGAGGTGTCCGTGCGAGCCTTCGGAAGACAGTCAGCTTCAATGAACGCGTAAGCAAGTTGCGCTCCCTGTGCGAGGCCGTTTCGGACGGCGTAAGCGAAGATGCCCGCCTGACTATGGTGCGGTGGTTCACAGAGTTGGATCGTGTTCGGCAACTCCGCAATGAGTATTGCCATGGGCGTTGGATCACGCCGCCAAAAGAGGGACCGCGCGGACTAGAGATTCAGTTCGTCAGTCTTGAACACGCCTTGGCGGAAAGTACTGAGCTCGTGACAGTTCGACTGTCAGACTTGGAGCAACTATCGGCGGCGGCTAAGGGACTGATTAGCGACTGCCTCAACGTGCTTGGTCCGTTCTTGGATCGGTCAAATTCGACCACGCAACAAAAACGTGACATTACTGGCAACCGACCGTGACACTCAGCGAGCGAAGGCGAGTCCAAGCCATTGAAAAACAAGGCTTTTTAGGCCTCTTTTAATCCGTTGGTCGCAGGTTCGAATCCTGCACGTCCTACCACTCATTTCAAGGGCCTGGTCGAAAGACCAGGCCCTTTTTCATTGCCTGGTCCTTGGCCTGTCGCGGGTGTCTCCCTGATACTCTGGCGCTTGAAAAATGCAGACAGGAGCACTGGCCCATGAGCAACCGAACGACCGCTGTCATGGCCATCGCCATGGCGTCCCTGCTGGCGGGCTGCGCCTCATCGCCGCCGGTGGGCAGCGTGGCCACGGCCGAGGTGTGGGCGGTGGTGTCCGCTCAGCAGTGGGCGGCCCGTGACGGGTTCAAGCCCGCCGAGCGCCAGGCCCTGCAGGCCGCTGGTGTGGACGATGCCGCGGTGGCCGCCGGCCGGGTGGTGAAGCTGCATTGCGCGATGATGGCCGACGGCTGGTGGGAGACCCTGGCGGTGTTGCCGCCGGGGCTGTCGGCCGCCAAGGGTTCGGTGTTGCGCTTGCGGTTGCAGGACGCGGGTGACAACGACCGGCTGGGCGTGAACCTGGTGCTGGGGCCGTCGGTGCCGCCGCTGCCGCCCGGGCAACGGGCCTACCGGTTCGTGCCGGACTGGCGGGAGCAGGGGCGTTCGACGAATTACGAGCGGGTGGAGCTGCCAGCCGGGCAGCGCGACCGGTACGAGATCGTTCAGGGCGGCTACCTGGTGAAATGCCGCCAGCCTGACGCGGGCTGATGCGCGCGAACCGTGTGATCAGGGGCTTTTCACGGAGGGCGCGTTAGGGGAAAACCCCATCAGGGATTAGCCGCCCCGCGGCGCCTTGATTGTCAATTTGTAAGTAGTCGGTAAGTTGCGGCGAAAGAATGGCCGGCAACTGACGGATGTCTGACATGTTGACCTTGATCTCGATTGTCAAGCTGGTTGCCGAAATCGCCCTGCTGTCCCTGTTCGGGCAATGGGTGCTGGGCCTGCTGGCCGGCCAGCGCAAAGAGCAGAACCTGTTCTACCAGGTGCTTCAGCTGCTCGGCCGGCCGTTTGTGTCCGTGGCCCGCTTCGTCACGCCGAAATTCGTCCTCGAGCGCCACCTGCCCCTGGTGGCGTTCCTGCTTCTGCTGTTGCTCTGGGTGGTGGCCACCGCAACCAAGATCGGCTACTGCGTCGAGGTGGGGGTGGCACTGTGCAAATGAGTGATTGGCTGGACTATCAGCTGGGCCGCGCGCAGGTCGTCGTGCTGCTGCTGCTGGGCCGCCGGGCGGCGGCGCTGGCGCGGGTGGAGGCTCTGCGCCAGCGGTTTGCGTCTGACCTGTACCTGCTGGCGACCCAGGCCCACCTGCTGGCGCTGCTGGACCGCAAGCAGGCGGCGGTCGACACCCTGGAAACGCTGCTGGCCCATCACCCCAAACACATCGCGGGCTGGTTCAACCTGGGCTTCCTGTCCGAGGACCTGGGCCAGCTGCCCGAGGCCGAGGATGCCTTCCGCCGCGCGCTGGCCCTGGACGCCAAGCTGGACCGGGCCTGGTACGGCCTGGGGCTGGTGCTGATCCGCCAGCGCCGCTTTGACGAGGCGGTCGACGCCCTCAAGCGGAACACCGAACTGCAACCCATGAGCCCCTACGGCTGGTACCAGCTGGCCCGGGTTCATGTCGACAGGCACGAGCCCGAGGAGGCGGCGAGGATCATTCGCCACCTGCGCGGGTTCGAACCCAAGGTGGCGGCGCAGCTGGAGCGCGAGACGGGGCTGGGCAAGGCCCGGGCCTGAGTCATCGCGCTGCGGGTGCGTCGCGCCTGCCACAAAAGGGGCGGGGTGCCGAAAGGCCCCGGCCGAAAAACGCGGATGGGGTGCAGACGGCCGCAGGGCCGTGTCCGCGATCTGCCCGAGAGGGCGTTGGCATTGGAGGCAACGAGATGGAACTGACGGAGAACCATCGGCGGTACTGGAGGAAGAACCTCAACATCACCGCCGTGCTGCTGGCGATCTGGTTCGTGGTGACCTTCGTGGTCGGCTACTGGGCCCGGGACCTGAACTTCAACTTTTTTGGCTGGCCTTTCAGCTTCTGGGTGGGTGCCCAGGGGGCCTTGGTGGTGTACGTGATCATCATTGGTTACTACGCCAGGTACATGAACAAGGCCGACATCGAGCACGGTGTCGACGAGTCCGAGGAGTGACCCATGGCAGGCATGTTCGAAACCAGCAGTGGCCCGTCCACCGCATCCTCCAACAAGGCATTCAAGCAGCAGCTCAACAAGGTCTACAAGTGGTACACGGGCGGCTTCGTCGTCTTCGTGATCGCGTTGGCAGTCCTTGAGCAGATGGGCCTGTCCCGCGAGTGGATCGGCTTCATCTTCCTGCTGGCCACCATCGGCCTGTATGCCGGCATCGGCATCATGAGCCGCACCACCGACGCGGCCGAGTACTACGTGGCCGGACGCCGCGTGCCCGCCGTCTACAACGGCATGGCCACCGGCGCCGACTGGATGTCGGCCGCGTCCTTCATCGGCATGGCGGGCACGCTGTACCTGACCGGCTACAGCGGCCTGGCCTTCATCATGGGCTGGACCGGCGGCTACTGCCTGGTGGCGCTGTTCCTGGCGCCGTACCTGCGCAAGTTCGGCCAGTTCACCATCCCCGACTTCCTGGGTGAACGCTACGGCGGCAACCTGCCGCGTTTCCTGGGCATCGTGGCGGCCATCCTCTGCTCCTTCACCTACGTGGTGGCGCAGATCTACGGCGTCGGCCTGATCACCTCGCGCCTGACCGGCGTGGCGTTCGAGCTCGGGATTTTCCTGGGCCTGGGCGGCATCCTGGTGTGCTCGTTCCTGGGCGGCATGCGCGCGGTCACCTGGACGCAGGTGGCCCAGTACATCATCCTGATCGTGGCCTACATGATCCCGGTGGTGTGGCTGTCGGTGAAGCAGACCAGCGTGCCGGTGCCGCAGGCGATCTACGGCGTGCAGCTCGAGAAGGTCACGGCCAAGGAGAAACTGCTGGCCGCCGACGCCAAGGAACTGGAAGTGCGTGGCATCTTCAAGGCCCGCTCCGACGCCCTGGCCGAGAAGCTGAAGGACCCCGCAGCCGCGCTGGCCGCCGACAAGGCCGCCGCCGAGAAGAAAGTGGCCGACCTGAAGGCCGCCAGCGCTCCGGCCGCCGACGTGGCCGCTGCCGAACAGGCCCTGGCCGCGCTGCCCAAGGATGCCGATGCCGCCAAGGCCGCCTGGACCCGTGCCAAGGCTGCGGCGGACACCAAGGCCCGCCCGCTCAACGGCATGCCGGCGCACGCCGCGCAGTTCTCGGGCAACCCGGACGGTGACGCCGCGGCGCAGAAGACCTTCAACGAGTCGCGCCGCAACTTCCTGGCGCTGATCTTCTGCCTGATGGTGGGCACGGCCGCGCTGCCGCACATCCTGATGCGCTACTACACCGTGCCCAGCGTGAAGGAGGCCCGCGAATCGGTCACCTGGTCACTGTTCTTCATCTTCCTGCTGTACTTCACGGCGCCGGCCCTCGCGGTGCTGGTCAAATACGAGGTGTTCCACGTCCTGGTGGGCACGCCGTTCGACCAGCTGCCCCAGTGGGTGGCGGCCTGGAACAAGGTGGATCCGTCCCTGCTGTCCGTCGCGGACGTCAACAAGGACAACATCCTGCAGCTCAACGAGATGACCATTGGTGGCGACATCATCGTGCTGGCGACCCCGGAAATCGGCGGCCTGCCGTACGTGATCTCCGGCCTGGTGGCCGCCGGTGGCCTGGCGGCCGCGCTGTCCACCGCCGACGGCCTGCTGCTGACCATCGCCAACGCGCTGAGCCACGACCTGTACTACAAGATGATCGACCCCAACGCCTCCACCGCCCGCCGCGTGACCATCTCCAAGGTCCTGCTGCTGATCGTGGCGTTGCTGGCGGCCTACGTGGCCGCGCAGAAACCGGCCGACATCCTGTTCCTGGTGTCTGCGGCGTTCTCGTTCGCGGCGGCGGCGTTCTTCCCGGCCCTGGTGCTCGGCATCTTCTGGA
>CAMLQP010000113.1 GCA_946482115.1 uncultured Comamonadaceae bacterium | reverse complement strand
GCTGCGGTCCAGGCTCAGGTAGTTCAGGCCGACATCGTTCAGGAACTTCAGGCGCAGGCCGATCTCGCGCACCACCTTGTCGGCGATCTCGGCCTTGGCGCCGCTGAGCCGCAGTCGCTGGAAATAGTCCAGCGCCTCGCCCAGCGTCACGTGGCTGATGGCGTAGATCGGGCGCTGCAGCTCTCCTTCGCCAATGAAGACATGGCGCGCCTCGCGGCGCAGGCGGCTGCCGCCGCAGTCGGGGCAGGGCTGGGTGGCGCGGTAGCGCGAGAGCTCTTCGCGCACCATGGCCGAATCGGTCTCGCGGTAGCGGCGCTCAAAGTTGCGCACGATGCCTTCGAACGGGTGTTTCTTGCTGACCTTCTTGCCGGCCGAGGTGCCCGAATCCAGTACGTAGCTGAACTTGATGTCCTGATCGCCAGAGCCGTACAGCAGCACCTGGCGTACCGCTTCCGGCAGGTTTTCGAACGGGGTGTCGACGTCGAAGCGGTAGTGCGCCGCCAGGCTTTCGATGAGTGCGAAGTAGTAGCCGTTGCGCCGGTCCCAGCCCTTGATGGCGCCGCTGGACAGGCTCAGCGTGGGGAAGGCGACCACGCGCTCGGGGTCGAAGAATTCGGTCTGGCCCAGGCCGTCGCAGCGCGGGCAGGCGCCCTGCGGCGAGTTGAAGGAGAACAGGCGCGGCTCCAGCTCCCCCAGCGCGTAGCTGCACAGCGGGCAGGCGTAGCGGGCGGAGAACAGGTGCTCCACCCCGCTGTCCATCTCCAGCGCGATGGCCTTGCCGTCGGCCAGGCGCAGCGCGGCCTCGAAGCTTTCGGCCAGGCGCTGCTGCATGCCGGGCTTGACCTTGAGCCGGTCGATCACGACGTCGATGTTGTGCTTCTCGGTCTTCTTGAGCGCCGGCAGGTCGCCGTATTCCACCACCTCGCCATTGAGCCGGAAGCGCACGTAGCCCTGGGCCTGCAGGTCGGCGAAGGTCTCGGTGAACTCGCCTTTCTTTTCCCGTGCGATGGGTGCGAGGACCATCAGCCGGGTGTCCTCGGGCAGCGCCAGCGCCGCGTCCACCATCTGACTCACGGTCTGGGCCTGCAGCGGCAGGCCATGGTCGGGGCAGTGCGGCGTGCCCGCGCGGGCGAACAGCAGGCGCAGGTAGTCGTGGATCTCGGTCACCGTGCCCACGGTGGAGCGCGGGTTGTGGCTGGTGGCCTTCTGCTCGATGCTGATGGCTGGCGACAGGCCTTCGATCAGGTCGACGTCGGGCTTGTCCATGAGCTGCAGGAACTGGCGCGCGTAGGCCGACAGGCTTTCCACGTAGCGGCGCTGGCCTTCGGCGTACAGCGTGTCGAAGGCCAGGCTGGATTTGCCCGAACCCGACAGCCCGGTGATGACCACCAGCTGGTCGCGCGGGATGTCGAGATCGACGTTCTTGAGGTTGTGGGTGCGGGCGCCGCGCACGCTGATGCGGTGCTGGCGCAGGGCGTCGCGCAGGTAGGCCCCTGGCGCAAATGTCTGGGCGGATTCGGGGGGAGGAAGCTGGCTCATGGCGGGGCGAAAAGGCAACCCGCCATGATAGTTCCTCGCGCGTTTTCGCGTCTGCTATAGTCCAGACCATGTTCATCCAGCGCAGCCGCTTCCAAGCCGTCCTGGCTTCCCAAGGGAGCCGGGGAGCCTGGCCTTGGCGTAAGCCATAAACGCTGCGTAACCGCCGCGCGTGCCTTGGCCGCGTCGGCTCGACCCCTCAGGGGCCCGGTTCCGGGCCCGCACTGGATGAACCGCCCCGCCACGTGGGGCACGGCGCCGCAGGAGTCCCGCCCGTGATCACCGAACTCGAATTCAAGAGCCTGGCCCAGCAAGGGTACAACCGCATACCGCTCATCGCCGAGGCCTTCGCGGACCTCGAAACCCCGCTTTCGCTCTACCTCAAGCTCGCTTTCGCCAAGGACGGCGGCAGGTACAGCTTCCTGCTCGAATCCGTGGTCGGCGGCGAGCGTTTTGGCCGCTACAGTTTCATCGGTCTGCCTGCGCGCACGCTGCTGCGCTCGCGCGGCTTCGGGCCTGAGGCCGTGACCGAGGTTGTCACCAGCGGCCAGGTGGTCGAATCCCACCCGGGCAACCCGCTGGACTTCGTCGCCGCCTACCAGCAACGTTTCAAGGTGGCGTTGCGCCCCGGCCTGCCGCGCTTTTGCGGAGGCCTGGCCGGCTACTTCGGCTACGACACGGTGCGCCACATCGAGAAGAAGCTGGAAGCCAGCTGCCCGCCCGACACCCTGGGTTGCCCCGACATCCTGCTGTTGCAGTGCGAAGAGCTGGCCGTCATCGACAACCTCTCGGGCAAGCTCTACCTGATTGTCTATGCCGATCCCGGCCAGCCCGAGGCCTACGCCAATGCAAAGAAGCGGCTGCGCGAGCTGAAGGAGCAGCTCAAGTATTCGGTGAGCGCGCCGCAGGTCAAGGCCACCCAGGGTTATGCGGCCGAGCGCGAGTTCGCCAAGGCCGACTACCTCAAGGCCGTGGAGCGTGCCAAGGAGCTGATCGCCGCCGGCGACTTCATGCAGGTGCAGGTGGGCCAGCGCATCAAGAAGCGCTTCACCGAGTCGCCGCTGAGCCTGTACCGTGCACTGCGCTCGCTCAACCCCAGCCCCTACATGTACTACTACCACTTCGGGGATTTCCATGTGGTGGGGGCGTCGCCCGAGATCCTGGTGCGCCAGGAGCAGACGCCCGAGGGCCAGAAGGTGACGATACGCCCGCTGGCTGGTACCCGCCCGCGTGGCGCCACACCCGGGCTGGACAAGGCCACCGAACACGAGCTGGTGGCCGACCCCAAGGAGCGCGCCGAACACGTGATGCTGATCGACCTGGCGCGCAACGACATCGGCCGCATTGCCAAGACCGGCACCGTCAAGGTGACTGAAGCCTTTGCGGTGGAGCGCTACAGCCACGTGATGCACATCGTGAGCAACGTCGAAGGCATCCTGAAGGACGGCATGACCAGCGTGGATGTGCTGAGAGCCACGTTCCCGGCCGGCACGCTGACCGGTGCGCCCAAGGTGCATGCTATGGAGCTGATCGACCAGCTGGAACCCAGCAAGCGTGGCCTCTACGGCGGCGCTTGCGGCTACCTGAGCTACGCGGGTGACATGGACGTGGCCATCGCCATCCGCACGGGTATCGTGAAGGACCAGATGCTTTATGTGCAGGCGGCAGCCGGCGTGGTGGCCGATTCGGTGCCCGAGCTGGAATGGAAGGAAACCGAACACAAGGCCCGTGCGCTGCTGCGCGCGGCCGAACTGGTCGAGGAGGGGCTGGAATGAGCGCGCCGGTCAAACTGCTGATGGTCGACAACTACGACTCGTTCACCTACAACATCGTCCAGTATTTCGGCGAGCTGGGCGCCGAGGTGGAGGTGTTCCGCAACGACGAGATCACGCTCGAAGGCATTGCCGCGCGCCGGCCCGACCGGCTGGTGATCTCGCCCGGCCCGTGCTCGCCGGCCGAGGCCGGCATCTCGGTGGAGGCCATCCGGCATTTCGCTGGCAAGCTGCCCATCCTTGGCGTGTGTCTGGGTCACCAGAGCATTGGCGCGGCCTTCGGCGGCACCATCGTGCGCGCGCAGCAGCTGATGCACGGCAAGACCAGCGTGATCACCACGACGCGCGAGGGCGTGTTCCGCGAACTGCCGCAACAGTTCACCGTGAACCGCTACCACTCGCTGGCCATCGAGCGCGCGAGCTGCCCCGAGGTGCTCAAGGTCACGGCCTGGACCGACGATGGCGAAATCATGGGGGTGCGCCATGCCGAACTCGACATCGAGGGCGTGCAGTTCCACCCCGAATCCATACTGACCGAGCATGGCCATGCCATGCTCAGGAACTTCCTGGAGCGTTGACACGATGCGCGTAGACCTGAGAAGCGACACGGTGACGCAGCCCACGGCGGCGATGCGCGCCGACATGATGGCTGCCCCGCTGGGTGATGACGTGTTCGGTGACGACCCCACGGTCAACGCCTTGCAGGAGCAGATCGCCGCCATCACCGGCAAGGAAGCCGCGCTGTTCATGCCCTCGGGCACACAGAGCAACCTGTGCGGCATCCTCGCGCACTGCGGGCGGGGTGACGAGTACATCGTCGGCCAGCTGGCCCACACCTACCGTTACGAAGGCGGTGGCGCGGCGGTGTTCGGCAGCGTGCAGCCGCAGCCGCTGGTGCAGGATCCGTCGGGCCGGATGTCGCTGGACGACATCGCGGCGGCCATCAAGCCGGACGACCCGCACTTTGCGCGCACCCGGCTGCTGTGCCTGGAGAACACCTGGAACGGCCACCCCATGCCCGACGACTACCTCTCGGGCGCCACGGCGCTCGCCCGCGCCAAGGGGCTGGCCACGCACCTGGACGGTGCGCGCGTGTTCAACGCTGCCGTCGCCACCGCGCGGCCAGGGCAGGGCGCGATGGCGCGGGTGCGCGAGATCGCCGACCACTTCGACAGCCTGTCGGTCTGCTTCAGCAAGGGCCTGGGCGCGCCGGTGGGCTCGGCCCTGTGTGGCTCGCGCGAGCTGATCGAGCGCGCACGCCGTGTGCGCAAGATGGCTGGCGGTGGTCTGCGCCAGGCCGGCCTGCTGGCGGCCGCTGCGGCCCACGCACTGGATCACCACGTGGACCGCCTCGCCGACGACCACGCACTGGCGCGGCGCCTGGCCGATGGGCTGGGCGACATCGCGGGCCTGGCCGTGCGCTCGGCCCGGACCAACATCGTCTTCGTGGACGTGGCCGATGGCCGGGGACCGGCGCTGCTGGACTGGCTGGCGCGCCATGGCGTTTTCGCCACCGGCCTGATCGGCCTGCGCTTCGTGACCCACCTCGATGTGGATGCGGCCGGCATCGACCATGCGATCGCGGCCACGCGCCAGTTCTTCGCCGAGTCGCCCGACCGTTTGGCCAGCGGTGCCGGCGCCCGAACCGGCGTCTACTGAGCCTGGAGCCTCGCCATGCCGGACACGCCCCAACTGCTCATGTTCATCGCGGCCGGCTGGCTGCTCAACCTCACGCCCGGCCCGGACGTGCTCTACATCGTGACCCATTCGCTGCGCAGCGGCGCACGTGCCGGCATCGTGGCGGGCCTGGGCATCACGGCTGGCTGCTTCGTGCACATCGCGGGCGCGGCGCTGGGCGTGGGGGCGCTGCTGGCGGCGTCCGCCACGGCGTTCACGGTGCTCAAGTGGGCCGGGGCGGTCTACCTGTTCTACATGGGCGTCAAGCTGCTGCTCTCACGTGCTGGTGGCAGCCCGCTGGACCAGGTGGCGGCGGACGGTGTTGCGACAGAACCGGCTGACCTGAAGCGCGTCTTCCTGGGGGGCTTCTGGACCAACGTGCTCAACCCAAAAGTGGCGCTGTTCTTCCTGGCCTTCGTGCCGCAGTTCATCGCGCCCGGCACCACGCAGCCGACCTGGGCCTTCCTGGCGCTGGGCGTGCTGTTCAACATCAATGCCATCCCGGTCAACACCGGCTGGGCGCTGACGGCGGCCTGGGCCTCGCGTCGCGTGGCCACGGTGCAGCGTGGCATGCATTGGCTGGATCGCGCGGCCGGCACCCTGTTCATCGGCTTCGGACTGAAGTTGGCCCTGACCGAAAAACCCTGAGGAGACCACCATGCCCATCACCCCGCAGGAGGCGCTGCAGCGCACCATCGAACACCGCGAGATCTTCCACGACGAGATGCTCAAGATCGTGCGGCTCATCATGAGCGGCGAATGTTCGCCCGTCATGATGGCCGCCCTGATCACCGGCCTGCGCGTGAAGAAGGAGACCATCGGCGAGATCACCGCCGCCGCGCAGGTGATGCGCGAGTTCTCGACCAAGGTTCACGTGGCCGACAAGACCCATCTGGTGGACATCGTGGGCACGGGTGGCGACGGTTCGCACACCTTCAACATCTCCACCTGCTCGATGTTCGTGGCGGCGGCCGCCGGAGCCAAGGTCAGCAAGCACGGCGGACGCAGCGTCAGCAGCAAGAGCGGCAGTGCCGATGTGCTGGAAAGCCTGGGTGTCAACATCAACCTGCCCCCCGACGCGATTGCGCGCTGCATCGCCGAGGTGGGCATTGGCTTCATGTTCGCGCCCAACCACCACCCGGCCATGAAGAACGTGGCGCCGGTGCGCAAGGAGCTGGGCATCAAGACCATCTTCAACATCCTGGGCCCGCTGACCAACCCGGCCAGCGCGCCCAACATCCTGATGGGCGTGTTCCACCCTGATCTGGTGGGCATACAGGTGCGCGCGCTGCAGCGCCTGGGCGCCGAGCACGCCGTGGTGGTCTACGGCCGCGATGGCATGGACGAGGTCTCGCTGGGGGCGGCCACCCTGGTGGGCGAGCTGAAGAACGGCGAGATCACCGAGTACGAGATCCACCCCGAGGACTTCGGGCTGACCATGGCCAGCAACCGCGCGTTGCGGGTCGAGACGCCCGAACAGTCCAAGGCCATGCTGATGGCTGTCCTCGACAACCAGCCGGGCGCGGCACGCGACATCGTGGTCCTCAACGCTGGCGTGGCGCTATATGCCGCCAACGTGGCGGTCAGCATGGCTGACGGCATCGCCAAGGCGCGTGCGGCCATCGAGTCGGGCGCGGCGCGCCAGCGTTTCGATGCCTTTGTGGCCGCCACACAGAAGCTGGGGGCCGCATGACCGACGTCCTGCAACGCATCGTCGCGGTCAAGCACGAGGAAATCGCCGCCGCGCAGAAGAAGAAGCCGCTGGCCGTGGTGCGCGAGGACGCAGAGCGCCGCGTGCTCACCCGCGATTTCGAGGGTGCGCTGCGCGCCCGGATCGCAGCCGGCCAGGCGGCGGTGATCGCCGAAATCAAGAAGGCCAGCCCTTCCAGGGGCGTGCTGCGCGAGGACTTCATCCCGGCCGACATCGCCCAGAGCTACGCCGAAGCCGGCGCGGCCTGCCTTTCGGTGCTGACGGACCGCGAGTTCTTCCAGGGCGGCCCGGACTACCTCAAACAGGCCCGCGCAAGCTGCGACCTGCCGGTGCTGCGCAAGGATTTCATGGTCGACGCCTACCAGGTCTACGAGGCGCGAGCCATGGGGGCGGACTGCATCCTGCTGATCGCGGCCTGCCTGGACGACGCCCGGATGGCCGAGCTGGAGGCCATTGCACGCGATCTGAACATGGCCGTTCTGGTGGAGGTGCACGACCGCGAGGAGCTGCAGCGCGCGCTCAGGCTGAAGACGCCGCTGGTCGGCATCAACAACCGCAACCTGCGCAGCTTCGAGGTCTCGCTGCAGAACACGCTGGACTTGCTGCCCGAGGTGCCGGCCGACCGTCTGCTGGTCACCGAGTCGGGCATCCTGACGCGCGAGGATGTGACCCGCATGCGGGGCGCCGGCGTGAACGCCTTTCTGGTCGGAGAGGCCTTCATGCGGGCCGACGAGCCCGGCGAGGCGCTCGCGCAGCTGTTCTTCTGAGCGCCATGAAGCAGACGTCGCTGGCCTGGGATGCCCCGGCCGACCGCCTGCTGTCGGCCGACCCGTCGGCGTGGGCCTCGCCCCCCGAGTGGTCGCCGGTGCTGGATGCCTTCTGGACGTCGGACGCCGGGCGTTCGCTGTGCGCCCATCTGAGCGGGCGGCTGGAGGCCGGTGCGGTGATCTACCCGCCTCAGCCCTTGCGGGCGCTGGCGCTCACGCCCCTGTCGCGGGTGCGGGTGGTGATCCTGGGCCAGGACCCGTACCACGGACCCGGTCAGGCCGAGGGGCTGGCGTTCTCGGTGGCGCCGGGTGTGCGCCTGCCGCCGTCTCTGCGCAACATCTTCAAGGAGCTGGCGCGCGAGGCCGGCGAGCCTTTCGTGCCCCCCGCCAGCGGTTCGCTCGTGCATTGGGCCGAACAAGGCGTGCTGCTGCTCAACACCTGCCTCACGGTGGAACAGGGCGAAGCCGCCAGCCACGCCAACCGGGGCTGGGAGGTGCTGACAGCAGCCATCGTCGATATGGTGTCCCGAGATGCCCGTCCCAAGGTCTTCCTGCTCTGGGGTGGCCATGCCCAGGCCTTCGCCTCGCGCATCGACGGCCGGCACGCCGTGCTGACCGCCAACCACCCCTCGCCCCTTTCAGCCCTGCGAGGGCCTCAGCCTTTCATCGGATGCGGCCATTTTGGTGCGGCGGACCGGATTTTGGCCAGCTGGGGGCAGGCCCCCATGCGCTGGCTTCCAAAAAGCCTGAAAACCATGGCATAATCGATGGCTCGCTGTGGAGGGGTGCCCGAGTGGCTAAAGGGGGCAGACTGTAAATCTGTTGGCTTACGCCTACGCTGGTTCGAATCCAGCCTCCTCCACCACAGTGACATATTGGTATTCGAGCAAGGTCTTGGGAAACCCCGAGGCGGGAGTAGTTCAATGGTAGAACCCCAGCCTTCCAAGCTGATGACGCGGGTTC
>CAMLQP010000112.1 GCA_946482115.1 uncultured Comamonadaceae bacterium | reverse complement strand
TGATCGTCAAGACGGTGGACGACGGCGACTTCTTCGAGCTGCAGCCCGAGTACGCCAAGAACATCCTGACCGGTTTTGCCCGCATGGATGGCCAGACGGTGGGCATCGTGGCCAACCAGCCGCTGGTGCTGGCGGGCTGCCTGGACATCAAGAGCTCCATCAAGGCGGCGCGTTTCGTGCGTTTCTGCGATGCCTTCAACATCCCGGTCATCACTTTCGTGGACGTGCCCGGTTTCATGCCCGGCACCAGCCAGGAGTACGGTGGCATCATCAAGCACGGCGCCAAGCTGCTGTACGCCTATGCCGAGGCGACCGTGCCCAAGATCACCGTGATCACCCGCAAGGCCTACGGCGGCGCCTACGACGTGATGGCCTCCAAGCACCTACGCGGCGACGTGAACCTGGCCTGGCCCAACGCGGAGATCGCGGTGATGGGTGCCAAGGGGGCGGTGGAGATCATCTTCCGCGAGGAGAAGAAGGACCCGGCCAAGCTGGCCGAGCGCGAGGCCGAGTACAAGGCCCGTTTCGCCAACCCCTTCGTGGCGGGTGCGCGCGGCTTCATCGACGACGTGATCCTGCCGCACGAGACCCGCAAGCGCATCTGCCGCTCGCTGGTGATGCTCAAGGACAAGAAGCTGGAGAACCCGTGGCGCAAGCACGGGAACATTCCGCTGTGAGGTTTTCGGCTGTTGCGGTTTCTGTGGCCCACTCCCGGGCATGTGGTGCGCCGCTGCGGCCGCACGCCAACTCCCTCTCTTCGCAGCAACGGGTATGCCGTATCCGTCGCAGCGAAGTAAAGGAGGAGCCGGCCGCAGGCCGGCGGGGGACATGAGCGGAGGCGGATACGGCATACCCGTTGCGGGTTCAGAAACTGCAGCAAGCGCAACAAATTGATTCCTGAAGAGGAGAGATTTCCATGTTCACCAAGATACTGATCGCCAACCGCGGTGAAATCGCCTGCCGCGTCATCGCCACCGCCCGCCGCATGGGCATTGCCACCGTGGCCGTCTACTCCGACGCCGACAAGGAGGCCCGCCACGTCAAGCTGGCCGACGAGGCGGTGCACATCGGCGCCGCCCCCAGCCGCGAAAGCTACCTGTTGGCCGACAAGATCATTGCCGCCGCCAAACAGACCGGCGCCCAGGCCATTCACCCTGGCTACGGCTTCCTGAGCGAGAACGAGGCCTTCGCCAAACGCGTGGAAGACGAAGGCATGGCCTTCATCGGTCCCCGCCACTTCAGCATTGCGGCCATGGGCGACAAGATCGCCTCCAAGAAGCTGGCGAACGAAGCCAAGGTGAACACCATCCCGGGCTGGAACGATGCCATCGAGTCGCCCGAACGCGCGGTGGAGATCGCCCGCGACATCGGCTATCCGGTGATGATCAAGGCCAGCGCCGGCGGCGGTGGCAAGGGCCTGCGCGTGGCCTTCAACGACAAGGAGGCGCTGGAAGGCTTCACCTCCTGCCGCAACGAGGCCCGCAACAGCTTCGGCGACGACCGCATCTTCATCGAGAAATTCGTCGAGCAGCCGCGGCACATCGAGATCCAGGTGCTGGGTGACAGCCATGGCAACGTGATCTACCTCAACGAGCGCGAGTGCTCCATCCAGCGCCGCCACCAGAAGGTGATCGAGGAGGCGCCCAGCCCCTTCATCAGCGACGCCACCCGCAAGGCCATGGGCGAACAGGCCGTGGCGCTGGCCAAGGCCGTGAAGTACCAGAGCGCGGGCACGGTGGAGTTCGTGGTCGGCAAGGACCAGGACTTTTACTTCCTGGAGATGAACACCCGGCTGCAGGTGGAGCACCCGGTCACCGAGTGCATCACCGGGCTGGACCTGGTGGAGCTGATGATCCGCGTGGCGGCGGGGGAAAAGCTGCCGCTGACGCAGGCCGACGTGAAGCGCGAGGGCTGGGCGATCGAGTGCCGCATCAACGCCGAGGACCCGTTCCGCAACTTCCTGCCGTCCACCGGGCGGCTGGTGCGCTTCGCGCCGCCGCACGAAAGCATGTGGCAGGCCGACACTGCGCACCGCTACGGCGTGCGGGTGGACACCGGTGTGTACGACGGCGGCGAGATTCCGATGTACTACGACTCCATGATCGCCAAGCTGATCGTGCACGGCAAGGACCGGGCCGACGCGATTGCCAAGATGCGCGAGGCGCTCAATGGCTTCGTGATCCGGGGTATCAACAGCAACATTCCGTTCCAGGCCGCGCTGCTGGCGCACCCGAAGTTCCAGGCCGGCGACTTCAACACCGGCTTCATCGCCGAGCACTACCCGCACGGTTTCCGGGCCGAGGACGTGCCACACGACGACCTCGATTTCCTGCGCGCCATGGCCGCCTTCGTGCGCCGCAAGTCGCGCGAGCGCGCCACCGGCCTGTCGGGCCAGCTGCCGGGCTACGGCGTCAAGGTCGGTAAGGACTACACCGTGGTCTCGCTGGCCGCCGACGGCCAGCATGCCTACACCGACGTCCATGTGGACGAGTTCGTGGGCGAGAGCGGCTACGCCTCGGTGCAGGTCAACGGCAAGCGCTACAAGATCACCAGCAGCTCGCGCCTGAACGACGTGCGGGTGGAAGGCACCTGCAACGGCGAGCCTTTCGTCTGCCAGATCGAGCGCGGCACCGCGCGCAACCCGCTGGCGCTGGTGGTGCAGCACAACGGCGCGAAGCTGGAGACCATGGTG
This sequence comes from uncultured Comamonadaceae bacterium, assembly GCA_946482115.1. The sequence goes on along the minus strand of CAMLQP010000112.1, from coordinate 5,832 downwards.
GTCTCGCCACGCATGGCCGGCCTGCACCGGCTCATGCCCTACAAGGCGCCGCCAGACATGAGCAAGTACGTGCTGTCGCCCATGCCCGGCCTGCTGGTCGAGGTGGCGGTGCAGCCGGGCCAGAAGGTACAGGCCGGCGAGCGCGTGGCGGTGATCGAGGCCATGAAGATGGAAAACGTGCTGTTCGCCGTGGCCGATGGCGTGGTGGGCAAGGTGCTCGCCGCCAAGGGCGAAAGCCTGACCGTGGACCAGCCCATCGTCGAGTTCGCATGAAATCAGGCACCCTCCGCGCCGCGGGTCGCGCGCCGGTGCGGTGGGCGCCGGGCGGCGCTGGCGTGCCGCAGATGGGCAAAACCGGGTACGCTGCGGGCTTCTTTCCCTTGCAAAGGATGGCGGATGCAGCCCAACTTCGCCCTGGCCCTGGCCTATCTGCGCGACCCCCGTCGGGTGGGGGCCATCGCCCCCGCGTCACCGTTCCTGGCCCGGGCCATGGCTCGGGAGGCGCGCCGGCAGGCCCCGCCGGTGGTGGTGGAGGTGGGCGGCGGCACCGGCGCCGTCACCCAGGCACTGCTGACGGGCGCGCCCCCGGGCGCGCGGCTGCTGGTGTTCGAACGCGACCCGGTCTTCGCCTCGCAGCTGCGCTCGCGCTACCCGGACGCCGAGGTCCTCAACCGCTGCGCATCCGAGGTGGCGCAGCTCGAACTCGATCCATCCTGCCCCGTCACCGTGGTGTCGTCGCTGCCGCTGCTGTCGATGCCGCGCGCCGAGTCGCACCGCTGCATCGACGCCATGGTGGCCCTCATCCAGCGGCAGCCCCGTTCGCGGCTGCTCCAGTACACCTACGCCGCGCCGCACCGGCCACCGTTCCGGCGCGTGCCTGCGGGCTGGCACTGGCGCCGCGTCGCTTCCATCTGGGCCAACCTGCCGCCCGCCACCGTGTGGGCGCTGGAGCCGCTTCATTCCTTCGTTTCGCATGAATTCCACTGAACCGCGTCCCTTCCGCGTGCTGGGCATCCAGCAGATTGCCATTGGCGGCCCCGACAAGGCCCGCCTGCAGAAACTCTGGGTCGACATGCTGGGCCTGGAGGTCACCGGCACCTTCAAGAGCGAGCGCGAAAATGTGGACGAGGACATCTGCGCCATTGGCAGTGGCCCGTTCAAGGTCGAGGTCGATCTGATGCAGCCGCTGGACCCCGAGAAGAAACCCGCTGTGCACGCCACGCCGCTCAACCACGTGGGCCTGTGGATCGACGACCTGCCCCGGGCGGTGTCGTGGCTCGGCGCGCGCGGCGTGCGTTTCGCGCCCGGCGGCATACGCCCGGGCGCGGCGGGGTTCGACATCTGCTTCCTGCACCCCAAGGCCAGCGACGAGTTCCCGATCGCGGGCGAGGGCGTGCTGATCGAGCTGGTCCAGGCGCCGCCCGAGGTGGTGCGCGCCTTCGCGGCGCTGCAGGCCCAGGTGGCCTGAAGTCGGTATTTTCCCCGAGGCGTCCTGTCAGTTCCACGAGAGGTTTCACACGCTATAGTCCTCGCGAACGGCCTTGGCCGGATAACGACATGACGCACGGGCGCCTCACGGCGCCACGATGCCGAGGAGACAAGCGCGTGAAACATTTCTCTTCGTCCCCGGGTTTCCTGGGGCCCGGGGTATGGCTGCTGCGCCACCTGAATCTCAGCCTCAAGCTGGCGTTGCTGCTGGGCTTGCAACTGGCGCTGCTGCTGGCCATGGCCTGGCTCGCGGCCGACGAACTGCTGGCAATGGGGGCGCTGGGCTGGGCCCTGCTCGGCGTGGCGCTCGCCGTGCTGCTGTACCTGTTCGCGTCGTTCTATTCGGGCTTCCTGAACGATCTGAGGCGGACCGGCCACGCCCTGAACGAGGCGGCCAAAGGCAACCTGACGGTGCCATCCACCCGGCGCGGCAACGATGAGTTGGGTGATCTGGCGGAAACCGTCAGTCACCTCACCCAGGGCATATCGGCCATGGTGGCCGAGGTCCGCAGCGACGCGGCCCTGGTGGCCGAGGCCGGGCGCCTGCTGGTGACCGGCAACCGCGAGCTGTCGGACCGTACCGAGCAGCAGGCCGCCAACCTGGAGCAGACCTCGGCCAGCATCAAGGACATGGCCCAGACGGTGCAGAAAAACGCCGACACCGCCGGCCAGACCGACCGGGCGGCGGCGCACCTGCGCGGGGTGGCCGAGTCGGGCGCCGGGGCCATGTCTCGCGCCGTGGAGTCGGTGGAGGCGGTGCAGCAGAGCGCCACCCGCATGAAGGAGATCACCGCCGTGATCGACAGCCTGGCCTTCCAGACCAACATCCTGGCGCTCAACGCGGCGGTGGAGGCCGCGCGCGCGGGCGAGCAGGGGCGGGGCTTCGCCGTGGTGGCGGCCGAGGTGCGCACGCTGGCGCAGCGCTCGGCGGCCTCGGCGCGCGAGATCCACCAGCTCATCGAGACCTCGGCCACGCAGGTGGAGTCCAGCGTGAAGCAGATCCGCCAGGCGCGCGAGGGGATGGCCGAGATCGTGGAGGGCGTGCGCAAGGTGGCGGGCAACATGAACACCATCTCCAGCGCCAGCGCCGAGCAGAGCACCGGTCTGAGCGAACTGGCGACCGGCGTGACCCAGCTCGACGAGCTGACCCAGCGCAATGCCCAGATGGTGGAACAGGCGGTGAGCCAGGCCACGCGGCTGGAGGGCCGGGCCTCGGCGCTGGCGCGGGCGGTGGCCATTTTCAAGCTGCAGCAGGGTTCGGCCGACGAGGCGATGGGGCTGGTGCGCAAGGCTGCAACGCTGTGGCAACGCACCGGGCCGGAGGACTTCCTGCGCCAGGTCACGCAACCGGGCAACGGTTACCACGACCGCGACATGTACGTCTTCGCGCTTGATGCGTCGGGCACCTACCGGGCTTTCGGCGGCAACGCCGCCAAGGTGGGCACCCGCGTGCAGGACCTGCCGGGCGTGGACGGCGCCGGCCTGCTGGCGTCCATCATGCGCCAGGCCGACGAGGGGGCGGGCTGGGTGGAGTACGACATCACGAATCCCAAGTCCGGCAAGATCCAGACCAAGATGTCGTTCGTCCTGCGACTGGGCGATTTCTACGTCGGCTGCGGCGTATACAAGAGCCTCGCGGGCTGAGCGGCGGCTGAAGATGTGTTCCTTCTCGTGCTGGAACACCGCCTCCGAGGTGTAGCAGCTGGCCGGCAACGTGTAGGCGTTGTCCATGTCCTGGCAAAAATCGGCGGGCAGGTCGAATCCAAGGGCGCGGTGCATGTCAGGTTCCTGGTCGGGTGGGGTCGGTGGATGCCCTGGACATAGCAGCCGGCGTGCCACGGTCGGTTCTGCGGCTAAGTGCTTGAATGTGCTGAAGAAAAGAGGAAATGGCCGCTTCGAGATTTCAGGCGGCATGGGGAAAAACGGTGAAGGTGCCGGTTTTCCGGCGGGCTCGGGCCGCCGCTGGCGGCCACGCGGTCAGGGCGCCTGGCGTGCGCGGGCCTTGGCCAGCGCGGCTTCGATCAGTGCGCGTTTCCTGTCCAGCACCTGCGGGTCGGTGAGGGTGGAGTGGGCCGGCAGGTCGGCCAGTTTTTCCCGGGCTTCCTGCTGCTTGCGCTCGGCGTGCTGCTGGGCGCTGCGCGCCACGCGGGTCTTGTGGCGGTCATGGCGGGCGCGGGCGTGGGCCGCCTGCGGCGCGCTCCAGGCGGCCCAGCCGGTGGCGTCGCCGCTGGCGTTCTCCAGCGCGATGCAGTCCACCGGGCAGACGGGTATGCACAGCTCGCAGCCGGTGCAGTGCGGTTCGATCACCGTGTGCATGCGCTTGTTGGCGCCCACGATGGCGTCGGTGGGGCAGGCCTTGATGCACAGCGTGCAGCCTATACACCAGTCCTCGTCGATCACGGCCAGGAAGCGCGGGCCTTCGAGGCCGTTATCGGGGTTCAGCGGCAGCTCGGGCCGGCCGGTGAGGGCGGCGAGCCGCGCCACGCCTTCGGCGCCCCCGGGCGGGCACTGGTTGATGGCTGCTTCGCCAGCAGCCATGGCCTGGGCGTAGGCGGCGCAGTCGGGGTAGCCGCAGCGCGTGCACTGCGTCTGCGGCAGGGCGTCAAGCAGGCGCTCAGCCAGCGTCACGGGTGTGCCTTTGCCCCGCCCGGCCTGCTCATGCGCGCGCGGTCTTGCGCGCGGTGGCCGGGCTTTTGGCCGGCGCCTTGGCCGGTGCCTTGCGGGTGGCCAGCTTGGGTGTCGCGCCGGCCTGGTGGTCGAGGATGAAAGTCTTGACCATGGGGTAGACCATCTCGCGCCAGCGCCGGCCGCTGAAGATGCCGTAGTGGCCCGCGCCCTTGACCTCGAGGTGGCGCTGGTGCGCGGCCGGGATGCCGGTGCACAGGCCGTGCGCGGCGGCGGTCTGGCCGCTGCCCGAGATGTCGTCCAGTTCGCCTTCCACGGTCAGCAGCGACGAGCCCTTGATGTCCTGCGGGCGCACCCGCTCGGCCTTGCCGGCGGGGTTCTTCACGTCCCAGGTGCCGTTGACCAGCTTGAACTCCTGGAACACGGTCTTGATGGTTTCCAGATAGTAGTCGGCGTCCATGTCGAGCACGGCGTTGTACTCGTCGTAGAACTTGCGGTGCGCCTCGGTGCTCTCGTTGTCGCCCTTGATCAGGTTTTTGAAGTAGTCGTAGTGGCTGTTGGCGTGGCGGTCCGGGTTCATGGCCACGAAGCCGGTGTGCTGCAGGAAACCGGGGTAGACGCGGCGGCCGGCGCCGGGGAAGTTGGTCGGCACGCGGTAGATCACGTTGTTCTCGAACCACTCGAAGCTGCGCTGGGTGGCGAGGTTGTTGACCGCCGTGGGCGACTTGCGGGCGTCGATGGGGCCGCCCATCATGGTCATGGACAGCGGCACGGCCTCGCCGCGGCTGGCCATCAGCGACACCGCCGCGAGCACCGGCACCGTGGGCTGGCACACGCTCATCACGTGGCAGTTGCCGTAGATGCCCTGCAGGTGTCGTATGAAGGCCTGGACGTAGTTGACGTAGTCGTCGAGGTGGAACTCACCCTCGGACAGCGGCACCAGGCGCGCGTTCTTCCAGTCGGTGATGTAGACCTTGTGGTCGCTGAGCATGGTGCGCACGGTGTCGCGCAGCAGCGTGGCGTAGTGGCCCGACAGCGGCGCGACGATCAGCACCACCGGCTGGCCCTTGAGCTTGCCCAGGGTGGCCGGATCGTCGGAAAAGCGCTTGAAGCGGCGCAGCTCGCAGAACGGCTTGTCGACCTCGACGCGCTCGTGGATGGCGACGGAGACACCGTCCACGTCCACGGTGCGGATGCCGAACTCGGGCTTCTCGTAGTCCTTGCCCAGGCGGTGCATCAGGTCGAAGCCGGCCGAGATGCGCTGGGAGACCGGCGTCTGGCCCAGCGGCGACAGCGGGTTGCTGTAGAGCTTGGCCGCCACCTGGGCGAGGTCGGAGAACGGCTCCATCAGCGCGCGGTGGGTTTCGTACATCTGGTACAGCATCGGTCGTGTCCTCCGTAGGGTGGAATTTGCTGCGATGCAATATAACAGTTGACGACCGACCGCGCTTGACCGTACGTGACAGCGTCAGACCACTTGCGCGACGGCCTGGCAGACGTGGGCGATGTTCTGGCTGTTGAGCGCGGCCACGCACATGCGGCCGGTGTCGGTGCCGTAGACGCCGAACTCGTTGCGCAGGCGCACCATCTGGTCCTTGCTCAGGCCGGAGTAGCTGAACATGCCGATCTGGCTGGTGATGAAGGACATGTCCTGCTTCACGCCAGCGGCCTTGAGGCCGTCCACCAGCTGCTGGCGCATGGCCTTGATGCGCACGCGCA
>CAMLQP010000111.1 GCA_946482115.1 uncultured Comamonadaceae bacterium | reverse complement strand
TGCCGCAGCCCGAGGGGCCGATCAGCACGCCGATGTCGCCCGCGCGCAGGCCCAGCGTGACGCCATCCACCGCCGCCTGGGCGGCGCCGGGGTAGTGGATGCTCAGTTGCGAAACCGACAGGAACATGATCGGCATTGTAGATACTTACAATTCTCATTTGCGTTGATGCCGGTCAATACCCTGACGCTGCCCGCGATGACCCGCGCGACCGAGAACCACCCAACCCAAGCATGACGCGCTGGATCACCGCCTCACTACTGTTCGCCCTGGCCCTGGCGCTGACCGCGCCCGTGCTGTCGCTGGGCGCCTCCTGGCTGCAATTCGACGCCGTGGCGCGCGACGTGCTGAGCCAGATGGCGCAGACCGTGCTGCCCGAATACGTCTGGAGCTCGCTCTGGCTGTGCCTGGCGGTGGCGGCCGGCGTGGCGCTGGTGGGCGTGGCCACCGCCTGCGCGGTGACGCTGTTCGACTTCCCCGGCCGGCGCGTCTTCGAATGGGCCCTGCTGCTGCCGCTGGCCATGCCGGCCTACGTGGTGGCCTATGCCTACACCGATTTCCTGCAGTTCAGCGGCCCCCTCCAGACCTGGCTGCGTGAGGGCTTCGGCCTGCGCGGCCGGGTGTTCCCCGAAATCCGCAGCCTCTGGGGCGCGGTCTGGGTTTTCACCTTCACGCTGTATCCCTATGTGTACCTGCTGGCGCGCACCGCGCTCTCGGAGCGCGCCGCGCACCTGATGGAAGCCGCGCGCCTGCTGGGCGCTCCCCTGGGCCGGCGCATCCGCGAGGTGGCGCTGCCGCTGGCCCGCCCGGCGGTGGCGGCGGGCGTGGCGCTGGCGCTGATGGAAACCCTGGCCGACTTCGGCGTGGTCAGCTACTTCGGCGTCTTCACCTTCACCGCCGGCATCTACAAGGCCTGGCTGGTGATGGACCTGCCGCAGGCGGCGGCACAGCTGGCCACCTTCCTGCTGGCGCTGGTGGCGCTGCTGTTGTGGCTGGAGCACCGCGCGCAGTCGCGCCTGCGGTTTGCCAGCACGCGCGGCGGGCGCGGCGGCGACGAGGCCCGGCCGGTGCGGCTGCAGCACGGCCGCCGGCTGCTGGCCTGGCTGGTGTGCGGCCTGCCCATCGTGTTCGGGTTCGTGCTGCCGGTGGGCTTCATGCTGCGCCCGCTGATCGGCGGCTGGGAGGCCCTGCCGTGGGCGGCCTTCCTGGGCTGGGCCCGCAACAGCCTGTGGCTGGCCGGCCTGAGCGCGGTGCTGGCCACCGCGGTGGCGCTGGGCCTGGCCTTCGCGCTGCGCAGCGCGCCGGGCCGTCTCACGCGCGGCGTGGCCCAGCTGGCCGGCCTGGGCTATGCGGTGCCGGGCGCCGTGATCGTGGTGGGGCTGTTGCTGCCGCTGGGCTGGCTGCAGCGCACCTGGCCCGAAAGCGGGGTGGGCTACCTGGTCACCGCCACCGCCACCGGCATCGTCTGGGCCTACCTCGTGCGCTTCTCGGCCGTGGCGCTGCAGTCGGTGCAGAGCGGTTACGCGCGCGTGCCGGCCAGCCTGGACGAGTCGGCCCGCATGCTGGGCACCACCGGCGCGGCGCTGTTCGCGCGGGTGCACTGGCCGCTGCTGCGGCGATCCACGGCGGCGGCGGCGCTGCTGGTGTTCGTGGACGTGATGAAGGAACTGCCCGCCACCCTGGTGCTGCGGCCCTTCAACAGCGACACCCTGGCCGTGGTGACCTACCAGCTGGCGCGCGACGAGCGCCTGGGCGAGGCCGCGCTGCCGGCGCTCACGCTGGTGCTGGTAGGGTTGCTGCCGGTGATCCTGCTCAGCCGCGCGTTGCGCTCGCGCTGAGCCTGGGCCACAATATTTATCAGTTACCGACCGAGGCCACCATGCGCAACATCCTGCTGACCGCCACCCTGACCCTGTCCGCCGCCACGCTGTGGGCACAGGCCACGCCCATCGGCTACGTCAAGACCGTCAGCGGCGATGCCTCGGTGACCACCGCCGGGCAGACCGTCAAGGCCGTGCCGGGCACGCCGCTGCAGCAGGGCAGCGTGCTGCGCACCAGCGCGAAGAGCAGCATGGGCGTCACCTTCCAGGACAACACGCTGATGTCTTTCGGCCCCGAGACCGAGGTGGCGGTGGACGAATACCTCTACCAGCCCAGCCAGGGCAAGCTCAAGCTGGGCACCCGCGTGGGCAAGGGCACGCTGAACTACGTCTCCGGCGTGATCGCCAAGCTCGATCCGAACGCGGTCAGCGTCAAGACGCCGACCGGCATCATCGGCGTGCGGGGAACCGAGTTCGTGGTGAAGGTGGAGGAGTAAGTCCTACTTCTCCGTCAGCACGATGCGCGAACCGGCTTCGCCGGCGCGCAGCCGCTTGAGGTGCAGCACCACCAGCGGATCGGCCGGATGACTGGCCGCCAGTGACTCGAAGCGCGCGAGCGCCTCCTCCCCATTGTCCAGCAGCGCGTAGGCCGCCTCGTAGTCGGCCGCCGGCACCCGGCCTTCCGATTTCCCGGGCGGCACCGGCTCGTACACCATCAGCGCCTCGCTCTTGCCCTTGAGCACCAGCCGGCCCACTGGCCGCATGATGGCGCGTTGCTCGGGGGTGCAGCCGTCCAGCGTGGCCTGCGACACGCACATGCGCGTGCCCAGGTGCTTGTTCACGCCCTCCAGCCGCGCGGCGGTGTTGACCGGGTCGCCCAGGGCGCGGTAATCAAAGATGGTGGAGCCGCCGAAGTTGCCCACGATGACCTCGCCCGAGTGCACGCCCAGCCGGGTGTGGCCGAAGGCGATGCCCCGGGCCTGCAGGTCGGCGGCGTAGCGATTGGCCCAGGCCTCCATCTCCAGCGCGCAGGCCAGCGCGCGCTGCGGGTGGTCGGGCTGGGGCAGGGGGGCCGAGAACATGATGGCCACCGCGTCGCCCACGATGCGGTCCAGCGTGCCGTTGTACCGGAAGGCGATGCCGATCACCTCGTCGAGGTAGGCGTTGAGCAGCGACACCGCCTGCGCCGGGTCCAGCTTCTCCATCAGCGAGGTGAAGCCCTGCAGGTCGGTGAAGATGAAGCTGCAGGTCTGGCGCTGGCCGCCCAGCTCCAGCCGGCCCGGCTGCTTGACGAGGTGCTCGACCAGGTTGGGCGAGACGTAGTGGGAGAAGGCCTCTTTCACGAAGCGCTGCTGGCGCTCGCTCCAGAAGTGGTGGATGCCGCTGGCCAGCACGAACAGCAGCAGGAAGGCGATGGCCGGGGTGGCGGCGTTGAACAGCAGCAGGTGCTGCGAGTAGGCCCACCAGCCGCCACCCAGAACACCGGCGATCAGCAGCCCGGCCACGCCGGCCGAGACGGCGGCGCGGGTGTGCATGGCCACCAGGCAGATGGCGACGCCGCCGACGGCCATCACCAGCGCCTCCAGCGCGCGCGCCCAGCCGGGGCGCTGCAGGTGGTGGCCCAGCAGCATCTGTTCCAGCGCCTGGGCGTGCGCTTCCACGCCGGGCATGATGCGGCCCAGCGGGTTGAAGCGCAGGTCCATCAGGCCCTGCGCGGACGCGCCCACCAGCACCAGGTGGCCCTCCAGGCGCTCACGCGGCACCTGCCCGGCGATCACCTGCCAGGCGGGCAGGTAGCGATCCGCCACGGGGGGGGTGTAGTGCACCCACAGCTCGCCCTGCGCGGTGGTGGGCACCACGATGTCGCCCACCCGCACGTCGCGCAGGCCCGGGGCGCCGCCTTCGGCCGCGCGCAGCACATGGTTGCGCGCGCCCTGGCCTACGCGCAGGGTCTCGGCGCTCAGCGTGGGCACGGGTGTCTCGCCCAGGCGCAGCGCCAAGGGCACCCGCCGCACGATGCCGTCGGCGTCGGGCACGAAGGTGAGGGCGCCCAGGCCGTCGGCGCCGGCCATCAGCTCGGGTCGGGGCAGGATCGCGCTGTCGAAGGCGTGCAGCCAGCCGGTGATGGCCTGCGCCTCACCGCCGGCGAACACGTAGCGGAACGGCCGGGCCAGCGCGGCGGGTGGCTGGGCCTGGTCGTGGCGCTCGGGCACGAAGCCCAGCACTGCGCCCGAGCCGTGCAGCACCCGCGCCAGCACCTGGTCGTGGTCGGGCAGGCGTTGCAGCTGCTCGCGCAGCGGGCCGTCCAGGCCCCAGAGCGCGCTCATGGCGACGGGCGAGGTGCGGTCGGCTTCGGCAAACACCACGTCGAAACCCACCGCGGCGGCGCCGCTGTCGTGCAGGCGCGACACCAGTTCGGCGATGCGGGTGCGCGGCCAGGGCCACTGGCCCAGCCGGGTCAGGCTCTCATCGTCGATGACCACCACCCGGACCGGCGCCGCTTCGTAGGTGCGGGGCGACCAGCGCTGGTACTGGTCGAACCACTGGTTGCGCAGGCTTTGCAGCGGCAGCGGGTCGGCCAGCCACAGCGCCAGGCCCGCCGCGACGGACAGCAGAGCCAGCAGCCAGGCGATGGCGCGTTGGGACAGTGAGGCCATGGGGCTCCTGGCAAATGTTGTTGGGGGTGGCGTGGGCGCCGGAGGATCTGGAAAAATTGTTAAACACAAGCGGCGACATGGTCAAATGACGACCGACATTGTTCCGGAGCCCCGAGCCATGCGGATCACCATCCGTTTCCAGTCCTGGATCGTATCCCTCACGGTGCTGCTGGTGCTGCTGCTGACCGCCAGTTTCCTGCTGGCGGTGTTTGGCAAGTTCCAGAGCATGGCGCAGGACAACGCGGAGGAGCGGTTCGCGCTGATCGCCAGCCGCGCCACGGCGCGGCTGGACGAGATGCTGCAGAGCCAGCGTCGCTTCGTGGACGTGCTGTCGCACTCGCAGGCCAGCCTGTTCCAGCGCGGCGCGGCGCTGGAGCCCGATGCGCTGGTGCCCACGCTGGTCGCGGCGCTCAAGGCCAATCAGGACCTGTACTCCGCCTACTTCGGTCTGCGCGACGGCGACTTCCTGCAGGCGGTGGCCGTGCGTGGTCAGGCCCCTGTGGCGGCGGCGCTGGAAGCGCCGGCTGGCACCGACCTTGCGTTGCGCCGCATCACCCGCCGCGGCGACGGAGCCCGCACCGAGACCTGGCTGTTCCTCGACGCTGCCGGTGCGCGGCTGGGCCAGCGCGAAGCGGCTGCCAGCTACAACCCGAGTCAGCGTGCCTGGTTCACCGGCGCGCTGGAGCGCCGCGCCGCCTACATCGCCGAGCCGTATCGGTTCGCTTCCACCGGCGAGCTGGGGCTGACCGTGTCCGCGCCGCTGCCCGATGGAAATGGCGTGGTGGGGGTGGACCTGACACTCTCGGCCTTCCGGGCCTTCCTCGACGAACTCGAACTGAGCCCCAACGGCGCCGTTCTGGTGATGGATGGCAACACCCGGGTGCTGGGTCTGAGCGCGCGCAGTCCCCGGCTGCAGGCTTCGGGCGATGTGTTGCTTAAACCCCTGGCCGACACCGGCAACCCCTTGCTGACTGGCCTGGACCAGACCGGCAATAACACCACCCCGACCGACCGGGCCAACGTCGTGATCGAGCTCGCGGGCGAGCCCTTCGTGCTGGCCCACACCCTGCTGCAGCCGGCGGCTGGCCGCGTGTACCGCGTCATGACGGTGGCGCCGGTCAGCGATTTCACCGCCAAGGTCACGCAGGCGCGGCGCGACGTGCTGCTGGCGGCGGCGGCCATCCTGCTGGTGCTGGTGCCGCTGGCCCTGCTGGGCACGCGCCAGGTGGCCGATGGCCTGCGCGCGCTGACGCGCACCTCCGAGCGCCTGCGCCGGCTGGATTTTTCCCAGCGGCCCGAGGTGGTGCGGTCCTACCTGTACGAGGTCAACACGCTGGGCGAGGCGCAGCAGGTCATGCACGACTCGCTGCGCGAACGCACCGCCGCGCTGGAGGTGGCGCGCGCCAAGCTGGCCGCCATCGTGGACAACGGCATCCGCCTGGGCCGCGAGCGCGACCGCGAGAAGCTGCTGCGCCACGTGCTGTTCGGCGCGCGCGACATCGCCCACTGCCAGGCCGCGACCCTGTTCATCCGCACCGAGCAGAACACCCTGCGCTTCGCCCTGCGCACCAGCGACGACGAGCTGCCTTCCTTCGAGATCCCGCTGTTCGACGCGGACGGACAGCCGGTGCACAAATACGTATCCACCCACGTCGCGCTGTCGGCGCAGAGCGTGGTGATCGACGACGTCTACGCCGAGACCCGTTTCGATCTCTCTGGCACCAAGAAATTCAGCGACGAGTCGGGCATGCGCGTGGTGTCTATGCTGACCGTGCCGCTGTTCCCGCGCGAGGGCGAGGTGATCGGCATCCTGCAGCTGCTCAACTGCCTGGACACGGACACCGGCGAGGTGGTGCCCTTCGATCCCGAGACCGTCGGCTTCATCGAGGCGCTGGCGGCGCAGTCGGCCGTGACCATAGAGAACCAGAACCTGCTGCAGGCGCAGAAGGAGCTGATGGACTCCATGATCAAGATCATCGCCGGCGCCATCGACGCCAAGAGCGCCTACACCGGCGGCCACTGCGAGCGGGTGCCCGAGCTGGCGCTGATGTTGGCCGACGAGGCCGCGCGGGTGACGCAAGGCCCGCTGGCCGATTTCGCCTTCAAGACCGAGGACGAATGGAGCGAGTTCCGCATCGGCGCCTGGCTGCACGACTGCGGCAAGGTGACCACGCCCGAGTACGTGGTGGACAAGGCCACCAAGCTCGAGACCATCTACAACCGCATCCACGAAGTGCGCACCCGTTTCGAGGTGCTGCTGCGCGATGCCGAGATCGCCACCCACAAGGCCATTTCCGCCGGCCAGGACACCGATGGCGCCTGGGCGGCCTACGAGGCGCGCAAGGCGCAGCTGCTGGAAGACTTCGCCTTCGTGGCCGAGACCAATCTCGGCGGCGAATTCATGGCGCCCGAGCGCGTGGAGCGCATCCGGGCCATTGCCGAACAGACCTGGTGGCGCCATTTCGACGACCGCATCGGCCTGTCGCACGACGAGGAAAAACGCCTGGCCGGCGTTCCCGTCCCGGATCTGCCGGTGCAGGAGCGGCTGCTGGCCGACAAGCCGCAGCACATCGTGCCGCGCGGCGAGGACAAGGCGCTGGATCCGAAGTATGGCTTCCAGGTCCGGGTGCCCGAGCACCTCTACCACCACGGCGAGGTCTACAACCTGTGCATCGCGCGCGGCACCCTCAACGACGAGGAACGCTTCAAGATCAACGAGCACATCATCCAGACCATCGTGATGCTGGACAACATGCCGTTTCCCAAGCACCTGCGGCGCGTGCCCGAGTACGCCGGCACCCACCACGAGACGCTGATCGGCACCGGCTACCCGCGCAAGCTTTCGGCCGAGCAGATGTCGGTGCCCTCGCGCATCATGGCCATCGCCGACATCTTCGAGGCCCTGACCGCCTCTGACCGGCCGTACAAGAAGGCCAAGACGCTGTCCGAATGCATCAAGATCCTGTCCTTCTTCAAGAAGGACAAGCACATCGACCCGGTGCTGTTCGACCTGTTCCTGACCTCGGGCGTCTACAGGCGCTACGCCGAGCGCTACCTCAAGCCCGAGCAGATCGACGAGGTGGACATTCAGTCCTACCTGGGCTGAAGCACGGCCTCAGGAGGGCTGGCCGTTTTCGCGCCGGGCCTGCTGCTCGGCCTCTGCCGCGCGGGCAAGTTCGCGGGCCTGCGGGCTGATTTCCACCACGGTTGAAGGACGCGCCGGCGGGGTCGCCCCGTTTTCACTTTCGGTTTCGCGCGGCCGCTCGGCCGGCGCCGGGCGGTTCAGGGGCGCCGCGCCGCCCACGCTGTAGTTGCTGATGCCGTTGGTGGCCATGGTGTGTTCTCCTGCGGAGCTGGGGTTCAGGCGGTGACGTCCAGGACGAGGCCGCGCCGGGGGGTGTTCTGGTAGGGGCCGGCGCCCGTGGAGGGGGTTTCCAGCCCCAGGCGCCTGGCATCTGCCGCATTGCTGCGGGCTTCCCGGGCCTCTTCCTGCCTGACGGTGGCCGAGGCCTCGCGCTCGTTGGCCGTAGCCTGCAGGCGGCTGGCCTGGGCACGGGCATCGCGACTTTCGCGCAGCAGCTCGCCGGCCTCGCGCTCGGCCTGGTCTGCGCGGCGGGCCTCCTGCTGGGCGGCGGCGGCAGCGGTCTGGCGGCCGATCCAGTAGGTGTTCGTCGAGGTGGAACCGATGGGAGACATGGACGATGGGGTCTCCGTGCTGGCGAGGCGCCTGGCGGCGCACGACCCGCGACCACCGCGGGCGGTGCTGAAATTCTAGGCGTTACAGCCCGAACGGGCAATCCGCGCCGGCCGGCCTCCGGTGCCGGATCAGCGCCCCCACTTGCCGATGTAGCGGCCCCAGCAGGACAGCCAGGAGCGGCTGCCGAAGCCGCTTCCGGCGCTGTGGTGGGTGACGCCCAGGGGCCAGACGCCCAGGCGCAGCCCACGGCTTTCGGCGCTGCGGCAGAAGTCCAGGTCGTAGAAGTGGAAGGGGAAGCGCTCGTCGAAGCGGACCCCCCGCTCCAGCAGGGTGGAGACCCGCGCGGCAATGAGCAGCCCGTCGAGCAGCCG
>CAMLQP010000110.1 GCA_946482115.1 uncultured Comamonadaceae bacterium | reverse complement strand
CCGTCAAGGCCTATGCGCTGGACGACGGCGAGCTGACCGCCATCCTGGACAAGGCGGTGAAGGACGGCGTGGCACGCGAGAAGTGCCAGATCAGCCGCTTCAAGGGTCTGGGCGAGATGAGCGCCGAGCAGCTGTGGGACACCACGCTCAACCCCGACACCCGCCGCCTGCTGCCGGTGACGCTGGGCGGTTTCGACTTCGCGCAGACCGAGGCCGAGATCACCAAGCTCATGGGCAAGGGCGAGGCCGCCGCGCGCCGCGAGCTCATGGAGCTGCACGGCGACAGCGTCGAGGTGGACATCTGATGAAGCCCCTGCGGGCCGTGGTCGTTGCCTGGCTGCTGGGCGCGTCTGTCGCGCAAGCCAGCGAGTGGCAATGGCTGGCCGCGTTCGAGGTGTCGCCCTCTTACAAGGCGCTGCGCCCCTGGATGCGTGATGCTGCGCGAACCCATGGCGTGGACTACGACCTGATCAAGGCCGTCATTGCCACCGAATCCGGCTTCGACCCGGTGGCGGTGAGCCCGCGCGGCGCCGTGGGGCTGATGCAGATCATGCCTGCCACCGGCGAGCGCTACGGGCTGAAGGCGCGCGAGCATCTGCTGGACCCGCGCGCCAACCTGGTGGCGGGCACGCGCTACCTGGCGGACCTGATCCGCCTGTTCGATGGCAACCTCAGCCTGGCCCTGGCCGCCTACAACGCGGGCGAAGGCACGGTGCTGCGCGCCGGCCGCCAGGTGCCCGACATCGGCGAAACCCGCCTTTACGTGAGCACGGTGTTGCAGCTCTACCAGCGCCTGCAGACCCAGGCGCACTGACTTTTTCCGAGACCCCATGGACGATCTCTTCACCCCCGAACCCCAGGAAGCGGTGCCCGATGCCGACAGCCTGGCCGGCTACGCGCAGCGCGCCTATCTCGAATACGCGCTCAGCGTGGTCAAGGGCCGCGCGCTGCCCGACGTGTGCGACGGCCAGAAGCCGGTGCAGCGCCGCATCCTCTACAGCATGGAGCGCATGGGCCTGGGCTTCAGCGGCAACACCGGCGCCAAACCCGTCAAGAGCGCGCGCGTGGTGGGCGACGTGCTGGGCCGCTTCCATCCGCACGGCGATCAGGCCGCTTACGACGCGCTGGTGCGCATGGCGCAGGACTTTTCCCAGCGCTACCCGCTGATCGACGGCCAGGGCAACTTCGGCAGCCGCGACGGCGACGGCGCGGCGGCGATGCGCTACACCGAAGCGCGCCTCTCCAAGATCACCGGCCTGCTGCTCGACGAGATCGACCAGGGCACGGTGGACTTCATCCCCAACTACGACGGCTCCACCGACGAGCCGAAACAGCTGCCCGCGCGCCTGCCCTTCGTGCTGCTCAATGGCGCGAGCGGCATCGCCGTGGGCCTGGCGACCGAAATTCCCAGCCACAACCTGCGCGAGGTGGCCGACGCCTGCGTGGCGCTGATCAAGACGCCCAAGCTCAGCGACGAGGACCTGCTGCAGATACTGCCGGGCCCGGATTACCCTGGCGGCGGCCAGATCATCAGCGCGGCCAGCGACATCGCCGACGCCTACCGCACCGGGCGCGGCAGCCTGAAGGTGCGCGCGCGCTGGAAGATCGAAGATCTGGCGCGCGGCCAGTGGCAGCTGGTGGTGAACGAGCTGCCGCCCGGCGTCAGTTCGCAAAAGGTGCTGGAAGAGATCGAGGAACTGACCAACCCCAAGGTCAAGGCCGGCAAGAAGGCGCTGACTGCCGACCAGACCCAGCTCAAGCAGACCGTGCTGGCGGTGCTGGACGGCGTGCGCGACGAGTCCAGCAAGGATGCGCCGGTGCGCCTGGTGTTCGAGCCCAAGACCAGCCGCATCGAGCAGCAGGAGCTGATCACCACGCTGCTGGCTCATACCAGCCTGGAAACCTCGTCGTCCATCAACCTGACCATGGTGGGGCTGGACGGCCGGCCCGTGCAGAAATCGCTGCGGCAGATGCTGACCGAGTGGATCGCGTTCCGCCAGACCACCATCACCCGCCGCAGCCAGCACCGGCTGCAGAAGGTGCTGGACCGCATCCACATACTCGAAGGGCGGCAGCTGGTGCTGCTCAACATCGACGAGGTGATCGCCATCATCCGCCAGAGCGACGAGCCCAAGGCGGCGCTGATCGCGCGTTTCAACCTGAGCGACCGCCAGGCGGAAGACATCCTGGAAATCCGCCTGCGCCAGCTGGCGCGGCTGGAGGCCATCAAGATCGAGCAGGAACTCAAAGAGCTGCGCGAGGAGCAGGGCAAGCTGGAGGAGATTCTCGGCAGCGAGAGCGCGTTGCGCCGCCTCATGGTCAAGGAGATCGAGGCCGACGCCAAGACCTTCGCCGATGCCCGCCGCACGCTGATTCAGGCCGAGAAGAAGGCCGTGGCCGAGGTCAAGGTGATCGACGAGCCGGTCACGGTCGTGGTGTCCAGCAAGGGCTGGGTGCGGGCCCGCACCGGCCACGGCCACGATGCCGCCGGCTTCGCCTTCAAGGCCGGCGATGGCCTCTACGGCACCTTCGAGTGCCGCACGGTGGACACGCTGGTGGTGTTTGGCAGCAACGGCCGGGTGTACTCGGTGCCGGTGTCGGCGCTGCCCGGCGCGCGCGGTGACGGCCAGCCCATCACCACGCTGATCGACCTCGAATCGGGCACCCAGCCGGTGCATTACTTTGCTGGCGCTGCAGGCGTGACGCTGCTGCTCAGCGGCTCGGGTGGCTACGGTTTCCTCGCCAAGGTCGAGAACCTGGTGTCGCGCCAGCGGGGCGGCAAGACCTTCATCAGCCTGGGCGAGGGCGAAACCGTGTGCGCGCCCTCGCTGGCCGAAGGGGCCACCCATGTCTGCTGCGCTTCCACCGGCGGCCGCATCCTGACCTTCGAACTCGGCGAGCTCAAGCTGATGGAAAAGGGCGGCCGGGGCCTGACGCTGATCGATCTGGAGCCCAAGGACAGCCTGGCTGGCGCCGTGGCCTACACCCGCAGCGTGAAGATCGAGGGCATCGGCCGTGGCGGCAAGGCGCGTGAAGAGACGCTGGAGATCCGCAGCCTGAACAACGCCCGCGCCGCGCGTGCGCGCAAGGGCAAGGCAGCCGACCTGGGATTCAAACCCGCCCGCATCACGAGGACCGAGTAAACACATGCCCCGCGCCCCGACGCTGGACGACCTGCGCCGCTACGCCATTGCGCGCAGCCTGTTCAAGCCGGTCACGCTGCCGGCGGCGGTGCGCAAGCTGGGCTTTGTTCAGGCCGATCCGATGCGGGCGCCGGCCCGCGCGCAGGACCTGATCCTGTACCAGCGCGTCAAGGACTACCGCGCCGGCGACCTGGAGCGCCGCTACGAGCGCCTCGGTATCGAGGAAGACGCGTTCGTCAACTACGGTTTCGTGCCGCGCGAGACGCTGGCGCTGCTGCACCCGCGCACCCCGCGCCGCCCATGGGATGCGGCCACCCGGCGCCGCGCCGGCGAGGTGCTGGACTACGTGCGCGAGCGCGGCGCGGTGCACCCGCGCGAGGTGAACGAGGCCTTTGCCCACCACGGCCGCGTGGCCGGCTACTGGGGCGGTGAACTCAATGCCAGCACCCGGCTGCTGGACGACATGCACCACCACGGCTGGTTGCGCGTGCGCCGGCGCGAGTCTGGCACGCGCGTGTATGAAGCGGCAAGCCACGCCGAACAGGACAGCAGCCCCGCCGCCCGGCGC
This sequence comes from uncultured Comamonadaceae bacterium, assembly GCA_946482115.1. The sequence continues at coordinate 4,851 of CAMLQP010000110.1, read as the reverse complement.
GCCCGGGCCGAGGCCCTGGTGGATCTTATCGTCTCGCTCTATGCGCCGCTGCCTGCGCCCAGCCTGGGTTACCTGGTCACGCTGTTGCGCTATGGCGCCCACCAGCTGATGGCCGAGGCGCGCGCGGTGGTCAAGGCGGCGAAATCACGCTACGGCCATGCGGAGGTGGAGGGCGTCACCTGGTTCTGGCCGGCTGATGAGAACCCGGCATCGAAGCGTCACGTGCCGGGCGAGGGTGTTCGCCTGCTCGCACCGTTCGACCCGGTGGTGTGGGACCGCCGCCGCTTCGAGCTGCTGTGGGGCTGGGCCTACCGTTTCGAGGCCTACCTGCCGGCGCCCAAACGCACTATGGGCCACTACGCGCTGCCGGTGCTGTGGGGCGAGCACATGCCCGGCTGGGCCAACCTGCGGCTGGAAAAAGGCCGTCTGCGGCACGAGGTCGGATTCGTCGACGGCCGTCCGCGCGACCCGGCCTTCCGCCGGGCGCTGGACGAGGAGCTGGGCCGCTTCGAGGCCTTCCTCGGCGGCTACGCCTGAGGCCTCAGGCCAGTTCGGCGATCAGTTCGATTTCCACGCAGGCGCCCAGCGGGATCTGGGCCACGCCGAAGGCGCTGCGGGCGTGCGCGCCCTTGTCGCCAAACACCTGGGCCAGCAGCTCGGAGCAGCCGTTGGTGACCAGATGCTGTTCGGTGAAGGTGGGCGTGGAGTTGACCAGACTCATCACCTTGACGATGCGCCTGACGCCGTCAAGGTCGGTGCCGGCGGAGCGGCAGGCGGCCTCCAGCGTGCCCATGAGGTCGATGGCGATGGCGCGCGCGGCGGCCTGGCCTTCTTCGGTGGTGGTGGTCAGGCCCAGCTGCCCCACCCACGGCTTGCCATCCTTGCGGGCGATGTGGCCGCTGATGAAGACCAGCTTGCCGGTCTGCACGAAGGGCACGTAGGCGGCCGCCGGCACGGCGACCGGGGGCAGGGTGATGTTCAGGGCTTTGAGCTGGGCGTAGACGGACATGGGATCTCCAACAGGTTGCATCCGGGGATGCCGGGATTCTAGGCGTCCGGTCCCAAGGCCCCGTGTTCGTCAGGGGGCGTCACCGTCACGCCCACGTGCAGGCTGTGGCTGCCGCCACCCTGGATCACGCCACGCAGCGGCGACACGTCGCCGAAATCGCGGCCATAGGCCAGCGTCACGTAGTCCTCGCCGGGGCTGCCCCAGCCGCAGCGGTCATTGGTGGGGTCGAAGTCGAACCAGCCGCCCGGGCCCACGCCGTCCAGCGCGGGGGCGTACACCGAAACCCAGGCGTGCGAGGCGTCGGCGCCCACCAGGCGCTGCTGGCCTTCAGGCACCACGGTCAGCAGGTAGCCGCTGACGTAGCGTGCCGGCAGGCCCAGGCTGCGCAGGCAGCCGATCATCACATGCGCGAAATCCTGGCACACGCCCTCGCGGCGTTCCAGTGCCTCCAGCACGGGGGTGCTGATCTCGGTGCTGCCGCTGCGGTAGGTGAAGTCGCGGTGGATGCGCGCCATCAGGGCCTCGCAGCCCGCCAGCAGGGGCACGCCATCGGTGAAGAGGTCGCGTGCGTAGTCGGCCAGCGCATCTTCCACCGGCACATAGGGCGATGCGAAACCGAACTCGCTCGCGGCCTCGTAGGCCGCGCCCGCGTGGTAGACGAAGTGTTCGCGCACCTGCTGCCAGGCGGGCGAGCCGGGCAGGGCGCGCGGCGCGCGGGTGTCCACCAGGCTGACGGCTGTCACGTCGAGCCGGTCGTGGGCTTCCTGCAGCGCGAAGAAGGCACGCCGGTTGCCGAAGCTGTCGCTGCCCTCGCCGGTCTGGGTGGGTTCGGGGCTCACACGCAGGGCGTGGGCCAGCAGGCGCTGGCCGTTGTCGCCGTCAGGGTCGTCCAGCGGACGCAGGTGCGCCATGTGCTGCGACAGCACGACTGGGGCGCTGTAGTCGTAGCGGGTTTCGTGGACGATGCGCAGCTGCATGGGGGCGCCCGTAGTTGTACTTATATGAGCAGGGAGCGGTTGCTGCGGTCGGCGTGGCTGAAGTGCCGCCGGTTGATGTCGTCGGACAGCTGCTGCGCGGTGTACTGGCAGGCTGTCATCAGGCTGAGCAGCGCCGAGGTGTCGCCGCTGCCGGGGCACAGCGTGGCCAATTGCCAGTCGGCCGGGTCGGGCAGGCTCTCGGCCAGGGTGCTGACGCTGCCCGGCGCGCTCGACTCGAGCTTGGCCAGGCGCGAGCGCAGCGTGCCCAGTACCCAGCCCAGCGAGCGCGGGTTGTCGCGGTCCAGCACCAGCAGTTCGGTCAGCGCGTGCAGATCGCGCCGCTGCTGGTAGCGCGCGTGAAAAGTGATGGTGCTGTCGAACAGCGCCACCACGGCCTCGAAGCCGCCGTCCTCATTGACGCTGCCGGTGGACAGGCCCAGCGCCAGCGCGTGCGACAGCGTGCCCAGGCGTTCGATGTGCCGGCCGATGCTCAGCAGGCGCCAGCCATCGTCGCGCACCATGCGGTCGGTCTGGGCGCCGGTGATGGCGGCCAGCAGCTCGCTGGTCTGCTCCAGCGCGTTCAGCGCCTCTTGCGGCGCATATTCGGCGTCGGCGCTCATCTGACTGCAGGCCTCCTCGAACTCGGCCGAGACGCGTTCGATCAGGTTGCGCTGCTCCTGCGCCAGGCGCTCGCGCACATTGGCGGCCGAAAAGCCCAGCGAGCGCAGGTTGAAACCCACGCTGGTGGCTTCGCCATCGGCGCCCAGCATGGCGATCAGCGCGCGCTCGAACACGCGCGGTGCCTGCCGGGCCGAGGGCACATCGTCAAGCACCAGGCCGTTGGCCTGCGCGCATTCGGTCAGCCATTGCAGCAGCGCGGGCGAGCGTTCGTCCTCGCCATGCAGGCAGCGCAGCGCGATCTGCGCCAGGCGCACCGTGTTTTCGGCGCGCTCGGTGTAGCGGCCCAGCCAGAACAGGTTCTCGGCCGCGCGGCTGGTCACGGGGCGCTTGTGCGGCGCGGCCTCGGGGTCGGGCATGGCGCCGCGCAGCAGCGTGGTGCGATCCACCTCGCCGTCGGTCAGCACCCAGCAGTCGGCGCTGCTGCCGCCGCGCTGCATGGAGGCGATCAGCTGCCCGGGCGGTGCCAGGCGCACCATGCCGCCGGGCAGCACACGCCAGGACTGCGGGCCGTCGCACAGCGCGAACACCCGCAGCATGGCCGAGCGCGGCGCGATGCGGTCGCCCATCCAGGTCGGCGTCTGCGACAGCGGCATCCAGGTCTGCACCGTGTAGTCGGCGCTGTGGCGCACCATGCGGCCGGTCAGGCGGTCCAGCCCGTCGGTGGAGAGCTTCGGGCCGATCACGGTTTCCAGGCCGGAGTCGGGGTAGGTGGGCTTGATCACGCCCTGCCTGAGCAGCGGCAGCACGCGCTGCAGCGCGGCCGGCTCGCCGCACCACCAGGTGTCCAGCGAGGGCAGGGCCAGCGGCTCGCCGAGCAGGCGCTCGGACAGCGCCGGCAGGAAGCCCAGCAGCGCGCTCGATTCGAGCGGCGCCGAACCGGGCATGTTGGCCAGCAGCACGTTGCCCGCGCGCAGCGCCTGCAGCAGGCCGGGCACGCCCAGGGCCGAATCGCTGCGCAGCTCCAGCGGGTCCAGCCACTGGTCGTCCAGACGCTTGATCAGCGCATGCACCGGCTCCAGGCCCTGCAGCGTCTTGAGGTAGACGCGCTGGTCGCGCACGGTGAGGTCGCTGCCCTCCACCAGCGTGAGGCCCAGGTAACGCGCCAGGTAGGCGTGTTCGAAATAGGTTTCGTTGTAGGGGCCGGGTGTGAGCAGCGCGATGCGGGCGTTCGCGCCCTGTGGCGTCAGGCTCTGTATGCCCTGCATCAGCGCGCGGTAGCTGGCCGCCAGGCGCTGCACTTTCAGGCCGCTGAAGGCCTTGGGGAACTGGCGGCTGATGGCGATGCGGTTCTCCAGCAGGTAACCCAGGCCGGAAGGTGCCTGGGTGCGCTGCGACACCACCCACCAGCGGCCGTCGGGGCCGCGCGCAAGGTCGAAGGCCGCGATGTGCAGCCAGGTGTCGCTTGCCGGGCGCACGCCGTGCATGGCGCGCAGGTACCCCGGGTGGCCCTGCACCAGCGCAGGCGGCAGAAGCGCGTCCTTGAGCAGGCGGCGTTCGCCGTAGATGTCGGCCATCACCGCGTTGAGCAGCCGGGTGCGCTGCAGCACGCCGGCCTCGATGCCGGCCCACTGCTCGGGGGTGACGATGGTGGGCAGCAGGTCGAGCGCCCAGGGCCGGCGCACGCCGCCTTCACCGGCGTAGACGTTGTAGGTCACGCCGTTGTCGCGCAGCTGGCGCGCCAGGTTGTGGGCGCGACGGTTCAGGTCGCCCAGGCCGTCGAAGCCGATGTGGCCGAAGAAACGGTCCCAGGGTTCGCTAAGCCCCTGGCCGTCGGCCCGGCGCAGCTCGTCCAGGTGTCCGGGGGCGGCCGGCGCGGCCAGTGCCAGCGCGAGCGACTGCGGACTCTCGTGCGGGTCGTCGAAAAGGGTGCGGTCGGGGGAATTCACTGTGAGTGAGTATGCACGCTGGACACACATGTGGGGCGGCGGCGAGCATTGGGTTCGATTCCCCACGTCATTCACGCCATTCGGATGCCCGAATTTCGCTACATATCCCCGTCGCCGCCGTACCGTGGCACTGAATCGGTGCGTCTGTGCGAATGCCTATGTTTTAACAAAAGTTGTGCTTCCTGTGTGTTGGCTGGAATTAGCATAAATCGCAGAGCGGATTTGATGACAGAGGGGGGGAAATGGGCTGCTGCCGGTTTCACAGACACTTTGTTAAGGTGGAAGATGAAGCCGGAGG
>CAMLQP010000109.1 GCA_946482115.1 uncultured Comamonadaceae bacterium | reverse complement strand
AGCTGGATCTGCTGGTGGACTCGCTGCCCACCGGCCTGCCACACGTGCGCGAAGGCCGCCTGCGCGCGCTGGCCGTCACCTCGGCCAAGCGCACGCCGCTGGCGCCCGACCTGCCCGCCGTGGCCGAGGTGCTGCCGGGCTACGAGTCCAACACCTGGTTCGGCCTGTACGGGCCCATGGGGCTGGATCCGGCTGTCGTTGACCGCGTGAACCAGGCCGCCCGCCGCGCGCTGGCCGAGGCCGACGTGAAGGAGCGCCTGGCCCGGCTGGGCATAGAGCCCGCAGGCGGCACGCCGGCCGAGTTCGCGCGCATGGTGGCCACCGACACGGCCAAGTGGAAGCGCATCATCGTCGATCGCAAGATCACCCTGGACTGAACGGAAAGGCCCGACGTGCAGTTCGATTTCCAGAGCAATTACCGCAGCGTGCGCCTGCCCGTTTTCGCGCGCAACGTGGTATCCACCTCGCACCCGCTGGCGGCACAGGTGGGGCTGCGCATCCTGCAGCAGGGCGGCAATGCGGTGGACGCCGCCATCGCCACGGCGGCGGCCATGACCATCGTGGAGCCGGTCAGCAACGGGCTGGGCAGCGACGCCTTCTGCATCCTGTGGGACGGCAAGACGCTGCACGGCCTCAACGCCAGTGGCCCGGCGCCGCAGGCGTGGACGCTGGACTACTTCCGCCGCAAGCACGGCGACAGGCCCACGCCGCCCGAACGCGGCCCCGACAGCGTGACCGTGCCTGGCGCAGTGGGTGCGTGGACGGCCCTGAGCGAACGCTTCGGCAAGCTGCCGTTCGCCGACCTGATGGCCCCGGCCGCCGAGATTGCCGAGCGTGGGTACCTGCTGCCGGTGGTGGTGCAGCAGAAATGGGCTGCCGCCACGCCCATCCTGCGCGACCAGCCGGGCTTCGCGCAGGCCTTCCTGCCCTGGGCCCGCGCGCCACGGGTGGGCGAGCTGTTCCGCTTCCCGGCGGCGGCGCGCGCGCTGCGCCTGATCGGCGAGACCCGGGGCGAGGCCTACTACCGGGGCGAGATCGCCGAGGCCCTGGCCCGTTTCTCGGCCCAGAACGGCGGTGCCATGACGACCGCCGACCTGGCCGCCTACCAGCCCGAATGGGTGACGCCGCTGGGCATGGACTACGCTGGCCACACGTTGCACGAGATCCCGCCCAACGGGCAGGGCATCGCGGCCCAGATGGCGCTGGGCATGCTGAGCCATTTCGATCTGGCCTCGATGGACCCCGACGGCGCCGAGGCCCAGCACCTGCAGATCGAGGCCATGAAGCTCGCCTTCGCCGACCTGCACCGCTACGTGGCCGAACCGCGCGCCATGGAGGTCAGCCCGCAGCAGCTGCTGGACGCCGGCTACCTGGGCCAGCGCGCGCGCCTGATCGACCCCAAGCGCGCGCAGGTGTTCGGCGCCGGCAACCCCGTGAAGGGCGGCACCATCTACCTGACCACCGCCGACGAGAGCGGCATGATGGTCAGCTTCATCCAGAGCAACTACATGGGCTTCGGCTCGGGCTGCGTGGAGCCGAACTTCGGCATCAGCCTGCAGAACCGGGGCCATGGCTTCAGCACCGACCCCGCAGGCGCCAATGCGGCCAACCGCGTGGCCCCGGGCAAGCGGCCCTTCCACACCATCATCCCGGCTTTCCTCACGAAAAACGGGCAGCCGGTGATGAGCTTCGGCGTGATGGGCGGCAACATGCAGCCGCAGGCCCACGCGCAGACGCTGGTGCGCATGCTGAACCATGGCCAGAACCCGCAGGCCGCCTGCGACGCGCCGCGCTGGCGCTTCGACAAGGGGCTGGACATCAACGTCGAGTCCGCCATGGACCCGGCCACGGTCCAGGGTCTGCGCGAGCGCGGCCACCGCATCGAGCTGATCAACGACTCCTACATGGATTTCGGCGCCGGCCAGTTCATCTGGCGCATGGGCGACCCGGCGGTCGAGGGCTACCTGGCCGCGAGCGATCCCCGAAGGGATGGTCAGGCCGCAGGGTATTGAGCTTGACCTAACATCGGGCCCATGAACCAACGACAACTCGGCCCCTTCACTGTCAGCGCCATCGGCCTCGGCTGCATGAACCTCAGCCACGCCTACGGCGTGCCGCCGTCGCCCGAGCAGGGCGAACGCGTGCTGCTGGCTGCGCTGGATGCCGGCGTCACGCTGTTCGACACCGCAGCGCTCTACGGCTTCGGTGCCAACGAGACCCTGGTGGGCCGCGTGCTGAAAAGCCACCGCCAGGACATCACGCTGTGCAGCAAGGGCGGCCTGTTCGGCGCCGACCTGAACGGCGACGGCAAGCTGGTGCGCGTGATCGACGGCCGGCCCGAGACCCTGCGCCAGAACTGCGAGGACTCGCTGCGCCGGCTGCAGACCGACGTGATCGACCTCTACTACCTGCACCGCTGGGACAAGAACGTGCCGGTGGAGGAGAGCGTGGGCGCCCTGGCTGACCTGGTGCGCGCGGGCAAGATCCGCACCATAGGCCTGAGCGAGGTCTCGGCCGCCACGCTGCGCCGCGCCCACGCCGAACACCCCATCACGGCGGTGCAGACCGAGTACTCGCTGTGGACCCGCAACCCCGAGATCGCCGTGCTGGACGCTTGCCGCGAACTGGGCGTGACCTTTGTCGCGTTCAGTCCCGTCGCACGCGGCTTCCTGTGCGGCCCGCTGGACGTGGCCACGCTGGACGCCAAGGACATCCGGCGTCCCATGCCACGTTTTTCGACCGAAAACCACGCGCTCAACACCCGGCGGCTGCTGCAGCCCTACACGGCGCTGGCGCAGCGCCTGGGCTGCACGCCGGCCCAGCTCGCGCTGGCCTGGCTGCTCAACAAGCGGCCCGGCGTCATCCCCATCCCCGGCACCACCAGCGTGGAGCACCTGCTGGAGGATATGGGCGCTGACGGCGTGGTGCTGTCTGCCGGGGTGATGGCCGAGCTTGAGGACCTGATCAACGAGAAGACCGTGGCCGGCAACCGCTACACCGAGCAGGCCAACCGCGAGGTGGACACGGAAGTGTTCTGACGCTCAGGCGCCGCCCCGGAACAGCGAGAAGCCCCAGGGCGTGAACTTGAACGGCAGGTGGTAGTGCTGGGCCGCGTCCGCGATGTGGAAGCGGTAAGGCACGCGTTCCAGGAAGGCCGGTTGCGGCACGGCGGTGCCCTGCAGGCGATAGAAATCGCCCACCGCAAACAACGCCTCGTAGCCGCCGTTGCCTATGGCCTCGCTCATCAGGCCCGGGTGTTGCAGCAGGCCGTTGGAACCGATGGTGCCTTGCGCCAGCCAGGGGCCAACGGGCTCGCCGGCGGCATCGAGCCGGCGCAGTCCGGCCCACAGGCCGGCTGCGACCCGGCCGCTGGCCACATCGACGCAATGGATGGAGATGCCGCCGCTCATCATCAGTTCAGTTTGGCGCCCGAGGCCTTCACGGCCGGCGCCCATTCGGACACCTGACGCGTGACGAAATCGGTGAAGGCGGCCGGGGTCATCTTCTCGGGCGTCACGCCCAGGTCGTCCAGGCGCTTCACGAAATCGGGGCGCGACACCACCTCGTTGACGGCCTGGTTGACCTTGTCGATCACCTCGCGTGGCACGCCGGCCGGCGCCGAGATGCCCAGGAAGTTTTCTGCCAGCAGCTTGGGAAAGCCCGCTTCCCCGACGGTGGGCACACTGGGGGCCAGCGTGGTTCGGGCGCGCGACGTGACCGCGATGCCGACCAGTTTGCCGTCTTTCATGTAGGGCACGTTCTGGGTCAGCGTGTCCACCGCGAACTGCAGCGTGCCGCCCAGCAGGTCGGCGTGCATGGGCGAGGAGCCGCGGTAGGGCACATGCTCCATATTGAGCTTGTATTCGTTCTTGAAGATCTCGCCCACGATGTGGCCGATGGAGCCCACGCCGCCCGAGCCGTAGTTGACGGAGCCTTTTTGCGCCTTGATCCAGCTGACCAGCTCGGGCATGGTCTTGGCCGGCACCGAAGGGTGCACCACGAACACGTTGGGCACCGAGCCGATGTAGGCGATGTGGGTGAAGCTTTTCAACGGGTCGTAAGGTGCCTTGTCGAGCATGAAGGGCGAGATGCTGATGGGCGCCGTGTTGGAGAGCATCAGCGTGTAGCCATCGGCCGGTGCGCGCGCCACCTCGGCCGCACCGATGGTGGCGCCGCCACCCGGCTTGTTGTCCACGATCACGGGCTGGCCCAGCTTCTCCTGCAGGCCGGGTTGCAGCAGGCGCGCAACGATGTCGGACGAACCACCGGCCGCAAAGGTGACGACGATGCGGATGGGCTTTTGCGGCCAGGCTTGGGCGTGGGCCGTGGCGTGTGCCAGTGGCAGCAGGCAGGCGCCCAGAAGGAGAAGGCGGCGGTCGAGTGTCATGGAGAACTCCGGTGAGGGCAGGTGGGGATGGGAAAAGGGGGAAACATCAGGCCAGTGCCTCCAGCGCGCGCGCCAGTCGACCGCGCATCACGGCGCAGACCTGGTCCAGGGCGAGTGGCAGTTCTTCTTCGGGGCGGTTGTCCAGCCGCGCCTGCGCGGTGGTCAACACGTCGTCCAGCGTGGCATGCAAGCGCAGCGCCACCACCAGCGGGTAGCCGAAGCGCTCGCGGTAGCGGCTGTTCAGTTCGGTGAGCCTGGCCATGGTGGGGCCGTTCAGACTGAGCAGACCCAGGCGGCCTTGCTCGGAGTGGGAGTCGGCGGTCATCTCGCCGGCCAGGGCCTCGCGGCCGGCCAGTTCGGGGTGGCGGTTCAGCAGGGCGCGCTGCTCGTCAGGTGCCGCGCCGTGTATGGCACCGGCCATGGCGGCATAGAGCGCGTCGGCATCGGCAAAGGGGCGGCGCGCCCAGGCACGCTGGGCCACCCAGGGCGAAAGCTCCACCACCGGACCAAAGTGCCGGACAAACGCTGTTTCGTCCAGGGCTCGCAGGGTTGCCAGCGCGGCAGCTGGGGTGTGCAGGGCATCCATGGCACGCAGTCTGCGCTTCCCCTATCGTTGCTGTCCATCGGATAATTTGGCATGTTCCGTTCGAATTTTTAGGATGATCCAGCAGCTCAACCCCAAGGCCCTGCGCTACGTGGCGGCGGTGGCCCAGCTCGGTTCGGTGCAGGCCGCCGCGCGTGAGGTGTCCATCTCGGCCTCGGCCATCGACCGGCAGATCCTGCTGCTGGAAGACGAGCTGGGCGTGCCGCTGTTCGAGCGCCAGCCGCGCGGCATGCGGCTCACGGCGGCGGGTGAACTGCTCATCGCCCTGTCGCAACGCTGGAAGGCGGAACTCAACCGCACGCTCTCCGACATCCAGCACCTGCAGGGCGTGAACCAGGGCCAGCTGCGCCTGGCCGCCATGGACAGCCATGCCAACGGCCTGTTGCCGGGCTTCATCCACGCCGTGGCCCAGCAATACCCCGGCGTGGTGCTGGAGGTGGAGGTGCTGAGCACCGACGAGGCCACCACCCGCCTGCTGGCCGGCGAGGTGGATCTGGCTGTGGCGTTCAACCTCAAGCCGCAGCGCGACCTGCACCTGATCTGGTCGGCCGAACTGCCGCTGGGTTGTGCGGTGGCGCCAGGCCACGCGCTGGCCGGCGAAGCCGAGGTGGACCTGCGCGCCGTGGCCGCCTGGCCGCTCGCGGTGCAAAGCCGCGCATTGGCCATACGTCGCTACCTGGAGCGCCGCCACGCCTGGCTGCTGCAGCAGGCCCGGCCACCGCTGGTGACCAATTCGCTGCAGCTGGTCAAGAGCCTGGTGCGCAGCGGCAGCCACGTCGCCATCACGTCCGAGCTGGACATGGCCCCCGAGCTGCTGGAGGGCGCGGTGCACTTCATTCCGCTGCGAGATCGCAACGCCCAGCCGCAGACCGTGGGCGTGGCCATCAGCGGCGGCCGGCCGCTGCCGCGCATCGCCCGCGTGGTGGCCGACCGGCTGGTGGACTACGTGGCCGACTATCTGGCTCGGGTGCGGGCCCGCCCCGCATCGACAAGAAACGAAACAAAGCGAAACCGCCGCGAGAAGACCGCCTAGCCCGCCGCCGGCACCATCCATGGCATGTTCAACGCCTGAGAAGGACTCGCCATGAAACGCTGGATTCGCAACACCCTGATCGCCACTTTTGGCGGCGCCGTCGTGCTCGGCAGCCTGACCGCCTGTGGCGGTGGCAGCCACCACAGCCGTGCGCCCCTGAGCGCCGAGCAGCTGGCCGAAAAACGGGGCCACGTGATCGACCGCGTGAGCCGCAAGCTGGACCTCAACGAAGCCCAGAAACAACGCCTGGGCGTGCTGGCCGACAAGCTGCTGGCCCAACGTGCCGCGCTGATCGGCCAGACCACCGACCCGCGCGCCGAACTGCAGGCGCTGGTGAAGGCTGACAAGTTCGACCGCACCCGTGCCCAGCTGCTGATGGAGGAGAAGACCCGCGCCGTGACGATGCACAGCCCCGAAGTCATCAGCGCACTGGCCGACTTCTACGACAGCCTCAATCCCGAGCAGCAGCAGAAGGTGCGCGACATGACCGAGCGCCGCGGCTGGTTCCGCCGGGGTTGACCATGCCGGCCCTGGCCCGACCGCTCTACGATGGCCTGCGCGCCCAGGCGCCGGGCCTGCTGAGCAACACGGAAGACCCGCACGACGAGCTGCTGGCCCTGGTGTGGGGCCCGCGCTTCGACCGCGAGCACGCGCTGGGCCTGATGACCCGCCAGGGTCAGCCACCGCCGCAGGCGCTGCGAGGCGTGCTGGCCGTGGCCGACCGCTACGACGGCCTGGGCCTCGCGGCCCAGCGGCACCTGCGCCGGCTGATCCTGCGGCACCGTGCAAGCCGCCGGGCGACAATGGCGCACCATGCCCCGCATCCTGCTGATTGACGACGACGAACAGCTTGGCCCGCCGCTGGCCGCCTATTTCCAGCGCTTCGACCTGACGCTGGAGCAGGCGCTCAAACCCAGCGAGGGCCTGGCCCGCCTGCGTGCCGGCGGCTTCGACGCCGCCATCCTGGACGTCATGCTGCCCGAGATGGACGGCTTCGCGCTGTGCCGCGCGGTGCGTGCCGAAAGCGAATTGCCCATCGTGATGCTGACCGCGCGTGGCGAGGTGATGGACCGCGTGGTGGGGCTGGAGCTGGGCGCCGACGACTACCTGCCCAAGCCTTTCGAGCCACGCGAGCTGGTCGCGCGCATCACCACCGTGCTGCGCCGCCGCCGCGCCGCGCCGGCCGATGACCTGTTGCGCTTCGAGGGCCTGGTGCTCGATCCGGTGCGCCGCAGCGTCACGCGCCAGGGCGAAGCCGTGGTGCTGACCGGCACCGAATTCGAACTGCTGCACCTGCTGGCGCGCGAACCGGGCAAGGTGTTCAGCCGCGACGACATCCTCAACCAGCTGCGCGGCCACGAGGCCGAGCTGCAGACCCGAGCGGTGGACATCGTCATCAGCCGCCTGCGCCGCAAGCTCGAGCCGCTGGACGCCATCAAGACCCTGCGGCACGCGGGCTACGCCCTGGCGGTGCGCCGTGTCTGAGGGGCGCAAACGCACCTGGCGCCAGCGGCTGCGGTATTCGCTGCGGCTCAAGCTGGTGCTGGTTTTCCTGCTGCTGGCGTTCGCGGTCACCGTCACCTTCCTGGGCGGCGCGCAAAAGGCCTTCCAGGTCGGCTGGCGCGATGCGGCCCGCCCGCTGCTGATGGATTACGTCGACCACCTGGCCGCCGACATCGGCTCGCCGCCCAGCGTCGAACGCGCCCGCGCGCTGACGCAGCGCCTGCCGCTGTGGGTGCAGATACGGGGCCCCGCCGTGAACTGGGACTCGCACCCCGGCAAGGCCATGGAGCACTGGGCCGGCAAGGACGGCTGGGACGAGGGACAACGGCTGCTGCAGCGCACCACCGCCGACGGCCACACGCTCGAATTCCGCGTCAGCGTGGCCGCGTGGGACGAGCGGCCCAAGGCCATGGTCTGGGTCACGCTCACGGTGCTGCTGCTGCTCACCGCCATCGCCTACCGCTACGTGCGCCGCCTGCTGCGCCCGCTGGACGACATACGCGCCGGCGCCCAGCGTTTCGGCACTGGCGACTTCACCCAGCCCATACCCGTGCGCCACGCCCACCGGCCGGACGAGCTGGGTGAACTTGCCGCCACCATCAACACCATGGGCCAGGACATCCACCAGATGCTGGAGGCAAAACGCGCGCTGCTGCTGGCCATCAGCCACGAGCTGCGCAGCCCCATCACCCGCGCCCGCCTGCACACCGAGCTGCTGCCCGAAACGCCCGAACTCCGGGCCCAGCGCGACGGCCTGCTGCGCGACCTGGGCGAAATGAGCCGCCTCATCGGCGACCTGCTGGAAAGCGAGCGCCTGGCCGGCCGCCACGCCGCGCTGCACCGCGAACCCACCGACCTGACCGCCCTGGCGCGCGAGGTGGCCGCCGGTTTCCCCGGCGTGGCGCAGCACCTGGACGACAGCCTGCCGCCGCAGGATGTGGACCCCACCCGCCTGCGCCTGCTGCTGCGCAACCTGCTGGACAACGCGCGCCGCCACAGCGCGGATGCAACGCAACCCACAGAACTGCACCTGCGCCGCTCAGGCCCCGGCTGGGAGCTGGAAGTGCGCGACCATGGCCCCGGCGTGCCGCCCGAGCAACTGGCCCAGCTGGCCCAGCCGTTCTACCGCC
>CAMLQP010000108.1 GCA_946482115.1 uncultured Comamonadaceae bacterium | reverse complement strand
GGGCTCGGGCAAGTCCACGCTGATCAAGACCGTCAACGCGCTGGAGCCCTTCCAGCAGGGCGAGATCATCGTCAACGGCACGAAAGTCAACGACCCCAAGACCAACCTGCCGCAGCTGCGCTCCAAGGTGGGCATGGTGTTCCAGCACTTCGAGCTGTTCCCGCACCTGTCCGTCACCGAGAACCTGACCATCGCGCAGATCAAGGTGCTGGGCCGCAGCCCCGACGAGGCCAAGACGCGCGGTCTCAAGATGCTGGACCGCGTGGGCCTGATGGCGCACAAGGACAAGTTCCCTGGTCAGCTCTCGGGCGGCCAGCAGCAGCGCGTGGCCATCGCCCGCGCCCTGTCCATGGACCCCATCGTGATGCTGTTCGACGAGCCCACCTCGGCGCTGGACCCCGAGATGGTGGGCGAGGTGCTGGACGTGATGGTGAGCCTGGCCAAGGAAGGCATGACCATGATGTGCGTGACGCACGAGATGGGCTTCGCGCGCAAGGTGGCCAGCCGCGTGATCTTCATCGACGTCGGCGGCAAGATCCTCGAAGACTGCTCCAAAGACGAGTTCTTCGGCAACCCCGATGCCCGGCAGCCCCGCACCAAGGACTTCCTCAACAAGATCCTGCAGCACTGACCAGAGCCTGCAAGCCCCGCCCCGGCGGGGCTTTTTTCTGGCCGACGCACCCGCGCCCATGTTGCCGACACGCACCGCCCTTGCCGCCGGCCTGCTGGCCTTGGCAGGCTGTGTGGCCCCGCCCCCAGCAGCGCCCGCTCACACGAACCACCTGGGCATGGCTTTCGTCCGGATACCGGCGGGCGAATTCCTCATGGGCAGCGACGAGCCCGTCGAGAGGCTGAAACGCGACTTCCCGTTCGACGACGAGCGCCGCTACGCCGATCTCGCCGACGAGGCACCCCGGCACCGCGTGCGCATCACGCGGGCCTTCCTGATGGGCCGGCATGAAGTCACGGTAGGCCAGTTCCGGCGCTTCGTCGAAGCCTCCGGCCATGTGCCGGAGTCGGTGGCTGATGGCACCGGCGGCTACGGCTACGAGGTGGCGCGTGCCACCGACCCCACACACCGGGGGGACGCCTTTGCCGGCCGTTCGCCGCGCTACTCATGGCGTGATCCCGGTTTCGCGCAGGACGACGACCACCCCGTGACCAACGTGACCTGGAACGACGCCCAGGCCATGGCGCGCTGGCTGTCGGCCCAGGAAGGCGGGCATTACCGCCTGCCGACCGAAGCCGAATGGGAATACGCCTGCCGTGCCGGCACGTCCACGCGCTTTCACAGCGGGGACGACCCGCGTTCGCTGGCCCGCGTGGCCAACGTCTTCGACGACGACGCCTCGCCGTCGTGGCCACGCTGGAGCGGCCAGGCGCAGCCCTACCACGACGGGTTTGCCTTCACCGCCCCGGTCGGCCGTTTCGCGCCCAACGCCTGGGGCCTGCACGACATGCACGGCAACGTGTGGGAGTGGACCGCCGACCGCTACGGCGAAACCAGCTATGCGGAGCCGGCGCCGCGGGTGGACCCGACCGGACCCGCCGACGGGCACCTGCGCGTGCGCCGCGGCGGCTCCTGGCACACCTGGGCCTTTTATGCGCGCTGCTCGTTCCGCAACTGGAACACCGCCAGCACGCGCTACCCGCTGGTGGGTTTCCGGCTGGTGCTGGAGCTGCCCCGGTAGCGGGGGCAATGCCGGCACCGCCCTTCGCCCGGGATCAGAACTGCCAGCCGTAGGCCAGGCCGAAGCCCGACATCCGTATGTCGTCCTTGTTGTGGGTCTGGGTCCAGGTGGCCTGCAGGTACGAACGCGTCGATACCTGGACGTTCAGCCCCAGCCCCACGGCGAAAGAACCTTCCGATTCGGTGTTGCTCATTCCCGCGCCACTGGCTTTGACCCGCGTCACGACATAGCCCAGGCGCCCAAACAGCTCGACCTTGTCACTGGCTCGCCAGGTGGGGCGCACGAACGCGCCCACATGTCCCGCCGTGAGCTTGACCCCGGTGTCCACCCCGTTCAACTTGAACGTGGAGTCCTGGATGCCAACCCCCGCCACGCCTTCCAGGGTGACGTTGGGGTGCACGCGGTAACCGGCGGCCACCGTCAGCACGCCGGGACGGGCCTTCAGGCGCATCGCGCCATCGTTGCCGCTGACCGACAGCGACATCAAGCCCAGCTCGACAAACGAGCGGGCATCCGGTTGCGGGGCCTGGGTCTGGGCCTGCGCCTGCAGGCCGACTGTGGCGACCGCCAGCGGCAGCAACCACATCTTGAGACTAAACGTCATGGGTATTCCTGTTTCTGAGTGATGTTCCGGCCATCGACGTCCAGCGCCGACGACCCCTTCCCTGGGACGGCAGGCCAGGGTCTCGCTCAGAGGGCCCGTGGCTTGCCGGCAGGCAGTATAGGTACCGGCAAATGCTCGAAATGCGAGCTTGACAAGATTTACGGATGCCGATCGACGATCGGGCCGTGCCGTCAGCCGGTGGCGAGACGCCCGGGCAGTTCGTGCATGTGGTGGAACAGCCCGGCCAGGGGCAGCCCATCGAACGCCGAGGAGGGGCCCTGCGGGCAAAAGCCCCACACGGTCGCACCGGCCGCGAGGCCGGCCTGGGCGCCAGTGGCCGTGTCCTCGATCACCAGGCAGCGGGCCGGATCCACGCCCAGGTGGGCAGCAGCGGCCAGGTAGACGTCGGGTGCGGGTTTGGAGCGCGGCTGGTCGTGGCCGCTGAAGATGGCATCGCCGAAATACGGCCGCAGGCCCACCTTGTCCAGCTGCATCACGACCTTGGGCCGGTCGGCGCCCGAGGCGCAGGCGATGCGGCCAGCCACGAGCGCGTGCACGGCCGGGATGGCCTCCAGCACGCCGTCGATGGCGCGCAGCTCGGCGTGCAGCCGGGCGTTGCGGCGGTCGTAGAAGCGGCGCATCCAGTCCTCGGTCAGCGGGCGGCCGGTGTTGGCCTCGATCAGCGCGCGCTCGTCGCGCACCGCCTTGCCGATGAACAGGCGCATGCAATCCTGCGGGGTCAGCTCCCAGCCGGACTCGGCCAGCATGTCGCGCAGCACGCCGTTGGTGATGGGCTCGCTGTCCACGAGCACGCCATCGCAATCGAACAGCACGGCGTCGAATCGTCCTGTCGTCAAGACAGATCTCCATCCACGTAATACCAGCGGCCTCCCTCGCGCACGAAGCGGCTGCGCTCGTGCAGGCGCTGGCCGCGTCCGCCCACGCGCGAGCGGGCCACGAACTCCACCTCGGCGTGCGTGTCATCGATCATCCGATGGTCGCGCACCTCCAGGCCCAGCCATTTCACGCCAGGTTCCAGCTCCAGCGTGGCGGGCCGCGTTCCGGGGTGCCAGGTTGCCAGCAGGTAGTCGGCACGGTCCCGCACGAAGGCGCTGTAACGCGAGCGCATCAGGTGCTCGGCGTCGGGTGCGACCTCGCCGCCCTCCACGAAGCGGCCGCAGCAGGCCGCGTAGGCCGCTCGTGAGCGCCCGCAGGGACAGGCAGCCGCGCTCATCCCTTCCTGCCCTTGGCTTCCGCCAGCGTGACCACCGGCGCACCGGCCTTGGCCCAGTCGGTGAAGCCGCCGTCGATGTGGGCCACGTTGACCATGCCCATGTCCTTGAGCGCCTTGGTGGCGAGCGCGCTGCGCCAGCCGGCGCCACAGAACAGCACGTATTCCTTGGCCTCGTCACCGAATGCGGGCTTGTAGTAGGGCGAGTCCGGGTCGACCCAGAACTCCAGCATGCCGCGCGGCGCATGCAGAGCGCCGGGCACCGTGCCCTCGCGCTCGAGCTCGCGCACGTCGCGGATGTCCACGAGCTGCAGGCGCGGGTCCTGCCCCAGGCGCGCACGCACCTGATCGACCGTGTAGGTGGTCACCTGCGCCATGGCTTCGTCCACGAGCGCGCGGAATCCCTTGGTGATGGGCATGGCTACTTCCTCCAGAAATGGCCGGTGAACAATACCAGCACCGTCAGCAGCTCCAGCCGCCCGGCCAGCATGGCGAAGCTCAGCACCCAGGTCTGGAAGGCATCGAGGCCGGCGTAGTTGCTCGCGGGCCCCACTTCGCCCAGGCCGGGACCGATGTTGTTCACGGTTCCGACCACGGCCGAGAAGGCGGTCACGATGTCCAGGCCGGTGAACAGCAGCAGCATGGTCAGGCCCATGGTCACCGCGCCATAGATCAGCATGAAACCGAGCACGGCGGTCATCACCGCCGGAGGGAGCACGGTGCGGCCCAGCGTGACCGGGTTGACCACGCGCGGGTGGATGATGCGCACCAGTTCGCGCCGGGCCTGCTTGACCAGCAGCACCATGCGGACCATCTTGATGCCACCGCCGGTGGAGCCCGCACACGAGACGAAACACCCCAGAAACATCATGAGAACCGGCGCGAAAACGGGCCACTGCGCATAGTCCGTGGACGCATATCCCGTCGTCGTGGCAACCGACACCACATGGAAAGCGGACGCGCGCAAAGCCTCGCTGAAGCCAGGGTACACGCCGTGCACCGCCAGCATGGCCGCCACCAGCAGGATGGACAGCAGCAGCACGGTGACGTAGCTGCGGATCTCGCGGTCGCCGGTGATCGGTCGCAGCGATCGCGTGCGCAACACCATGAAGTAGCGCAGAAAACTGATGCCAGCGAGCGCCATAAACACCACAGCCACCCACTCGACGGGGGCGGAATTCCAGTAGCCGAAGCTGGCGTCATGGGACGAGAGCCCCCCCAGCCCCATGGTGGTGCACATGTGCATGAAGGCGTCAGCCCAATCCATGCCCGCCCAGCGATAGGCCAGCATGCACAGCAGCGACAGGGTGAAATACACCCCCCAGAGGCCACGGGCGGTTTCGGCAATGCGTGGCGTGAACTTGGTGTCCTTCATGGGCCCGGGCGTCTCGGCCTTGTAGAGCTGCAGCCCGCCCAGGCCCAGCAGCGGCAGCACCGCCACCACCAGCAGCACGATGCCCAGGCCGCCGACGAACTGCAGGAAGCAGCGCCAGACGTTGGTGGAGACGGGCAGCGAATCCAGCCCCGAGATCGCCGTGGCACCCGTGGCCGTCAGCGCGCTCATGGCCTCGAAATAGGCGTGACTCCAGGTGATGCCGGGCACCGTGTACATCAGCGGCACGGCGGCGTAGGCCGTGAGCACCACATAGACCAGGTTGACCAGCAGGAAACCGTCTTTGGCCAGCAGCTCGCGGCGGTGCCGGCGCGTGGCCATCCACATCAGCGCCCCCGTGCCCAGCGTGAGGCCGAAACCCCAGGTCCAGACGTGGACCTCGTCTGGCTTTCCCGCGCCCCAGGCCCAGGCCAGCGGCACCAGGAAGGCCAGCGCGAAGACCATCTGGATGCGGGACAGGACGGCCAGGACCGGCAGCAGGCTCGACATGTCGGCTTCAGAAGAAGGTCGCGCTGACCTGGAACAGCTTCTCCACCTCGCGCACCATGCGCTTGTGGGGGATGAAGATGATCACGTGGTCGTCGGCCTCGATCAAGGTGTCGTGGTGCGGCATCAGCACCTCGGACTTGCGCCCTTCGCCGCGCACGATGGCGCCCACGCGCGCACCCGGCGGCAGCTTGACCTCCTCGATGCGCCGGCCAACCAGGCGGGACGTCTTGACGTCGCCGCGCGCCACGCCCTCCAGCGCCTCGGCCGCACCGTGGCGCAGGCTGTGCACGGCCACCACGTCGCCGCGCCGCACATGGGTCAGCAGCTCGCCGATCACGGCATGCGCGGGCGAGATCGCGATGTCTATGGTGCCGCCCTGCATCAGGTCGGCGTAGGCGCGGCGGTTGATCAGCGCCATCACGCGGCGCGCGCCCATGCGCTTGGCCAGCATGGCGGCCATGATGTTGTCCTCGTCGTCGCTGGTGAGCGCGAGGAACAGGTCCATGCTGCCGACGTTCTCCTCCTCCAGCAGCTCCTCGTCGGGCCCGTCGCCGTGCAGCACCAGCATGTGCGAAGGCAGCTGGCCGGCGAGGTAGTCGCAGCGTCGGCGGTCGCGCTCGATCACCTTGACCTGGCATTGGCCGGTCAGCTGGCGCGCCAGCCGCAGGCCCACCCGGCCGCCACCGGCGATCATCACGCGCTGCACAGGCTGATCCGCGTTGTGTATGGCCGCGAGCACGTGGCGTATCTTCTGCGTGTCGGCCAGCACGAAGACCTCGTCGCCAGCCAGGATGCGCGTGCGGCCCGTGGCCTCCATCTCGGCATCGAGCCGGTAGACCGCCACGACCCGCATCTCGGCGTGGGGCACCAGCTCGCGGAACTCGCCGATGGTGCGCCCCACCAGAGCGCCGCCATGCGCGGCACGCACCGCCACCAGCGACACGCGCCCCCCCGCGAACTGCAGCACCTGCAAGGCCTCGGGGTATTCGATGAGCTGGTGGATGTAGCGTGTGACCGAGGCCTCGGGACAGATCACATGGTCGACCGCAAAGCCGGTCTTGGAGAGCAGGTCGTCGCCTTCGACGAACTCGGAGGAGCGCAGCCGCGCGATGGTGGCAGGCACCTGGAAGACGTCGTGCGCCACCTTGCAGAACACCAGGTTGGTCTCGTCGGCGGCGGCGCAGGCGATCACCATGTCGGCGTCGGCCACGCCAGCATCGCGCATCACGCTGGGCTGTATGCCGTTGCCGACCACGCCGCGCAGGTCCAGGCGCTCCTCGAGCAGGCGCAGACGCTCGGGGTCCTGGTCGATGACCGTGATGTCGTTCTGCTCCGACACCAGGCTCGCGGCCACGCTTTCACCCACGCGGCCCGCGCCCAAAATGATGATGTTCATGGTGCCGGCATTCTACGAAGACCGGCTCCCGGCGTCAGGCCAGCGCCCGCTGGATGAGAATCTTTTGCACATCCGAGGTGCCTTCGTAGATCTGGCAGACCCGGACGTCGCGCCAGATGCGCTCCACGGGAAAATCGCTCACGTAACCGTAGCCGCCGTGGACCTGGATGGCGTCGGAGCAGACCTTCTCGGCCATCTCGCTGGCAAACAGCTTGGCCATGGCGGCCTCTTTCAGGCAAGGGCGGCCGGCGTCGCGCAGCGCGGCGGCGTGGTGCACCATGGCGCGCGCCACCTCGATCCGGGTCGCCATCTCGGCCAGCCGGAAGCCGACCGCCTGGTGGTTGAAGATGGGCTGACCGAAGCTCTCGCGCTGCTTCGCGTAGTCCAGCGCGCACTCGAAGGCGCTGCGCGCCATGCCCACGCTCTGGGCGGCGATGCCGATGCGCCCGCCTTCCAGCGCGGAGAGCGCGATCCGGTAGCCCTCGCCCTCGGCCCCGATCAGGTTTTCAGCCGGGATGCGGCAGCCGTCGAAGTTGATCTGCGCCGTGTCGCTGCTGTGCTGGCCCAGCTTGTCCTCCAGCCGCGCCACCACGTAGCCCGGGGTGTCGGTCGGCACGATGAAGGCGCTCATGCCTTTCTTGCCAGCAGCCTTGTCGGTCACGGCGATCACGATGGCGACCTGGCCGTTCTGGCCGCTGGTGATGAACTGCTTGACGCCGTTGATCACGTACCCGTCGCCCTGCTTCACCGCCGTGGTGCGCAACGCGGAGGCGTCGGATCCCACATGCGGCTCGGTCAGGCAGAAGGCGCCCAGCAGCTGGCCTGCGGCCAGCGGGCGCAGCCACTTCTCCTGCTGCGCGGTGTTGCCGTAGCGCATCAGGATGGCGTTGACCGGGCAGTTGGTCACGCTGATGGCCGTGCTGGTGCCGCCGTCACCGGCCGCGATCTCCTCCAGCACCACGGCCAGCGTCACGTAGTCCAGCCCCGCGCCTCCCAGCGACTCGGGCACGCAGATGCCGTAGGCGCCGAGTTCGGCCAGGCCCCGGTGGACGTCCTTGGGAAAGTGGTGTTCCTTGTCCCAGCGGGCGGCGTGGGGCCAGAGTTGTTCGCGGGCAAAAGCGCGCACCGCGTCTCGGATCATTTCCTGGTCTTGGGTCAGCATGGTCATGCCTTCTGTTCGGGAATCTTTTCCTGGGCCAGCTGGGCCAGGTAGCGTTCGCGCATCGCGGCGGCGCTTTCCGTCACCGGGCCGGCCTGGGTCTGGTCGTGGATCATTTCGTTCATGCTCGGCAGCGCCGCGCGCGCCGGCCAGGTCTCGGGCGCCCACAGGCGCGAGCGCATGAAGGCCTTGGCGCAATGCAGATACACCTCCTGCACCGAGATCTCGATCACCACCTTGGGCCTTTGGCGCTCGCCCGCAAAACGGTCGGTGAAGGCGGGTTCGTCACGCAGCCGCGCGCGGCCATTCACGCGCAGCGTCTCTTCCACGCCCGGAACCAGGAAGATCAGCGACAGGCGCGGATCGGCCAGCAGGTTCTCCAGCGTGTCGAGCCGGTTGTTGCCGCCGGAGTCCGCCAGCAACAGCGTGTATTCGTCGGCCACCTTCACGAAACCGGGTTCGCCGCCGCGCGGCGAGGCATCCAGCAGCCGGCCATCGCCGCCGCCGCTCGCGACCACGCAGAACGGCGACAGACCGATGAAACGGCCCGCGTGGAAGTCGATGCGGTCGATCTGCTTGCGCCGGGCGCGTTCGCCGGGTTCGGCGTAGAGCGCTCGCAGCTGGTCCAGGGTCTGGATCATGGGGGGAGGTCAGGTCAGACCAGCTCCAGCGCCACGGCCGTGCCCTCGCCGCCACCGATGCACAGCGTGGCCAGGCCACGCTTCTTGCCGCGCGCCTGCAGCGTATGGATCAGCGTGACCATGATGCGCGCACCCGAAGCGCCGATGGGGTGGCCCAGGGCGCAGGCGCCGCCGTTGACGTTGACGA
>CAMLQP010000107.1 GCA_946482115.1 uncultured Comamonadaceae bacterium | reverse complement strand
CCGTTGTAGAACATGAAGCCGCGGCAGAAGTCGATGTGGCCGGACTGGCGCGCCGGGTCGAGCGTGTCATTCACACCAGACGAAGAGCTGGCCACCCTGATGCGGCCACCCTTGCGGGGTGTCTGCGCGTGGGCCGCGGTGGCCAGGGTCGCGATGCTGCCCGCCAGCGTGGCCTGCATGCCCCCCGCCGCCAGCATGGCCAGCACATCGCGACGTGAAGCGCCACGACGCAGCGAGTCCATCATGCGGACGCTCTCTTCGGGTCCGACCAGGTCCCGAATGTGTTTTTCGTTGTTGCTCATGGTTGCTCCTCGTTTGAAAAGTGACGGTTGAGGGGTGCGGATCAAATGGAATCGTTCTGACCCGAAGGCCGTTTCAGCTTCAGGCCAGCCGGTCTTTCAACCGGAAGTACAGGCCCACGGCGGGCAGGAACCAGGGGGGGCCGATGTGACCGGGAATGGCCGGCCACGAGCGTCCCTTCCAGGGGTTGGCGTTCTCGTTGCCGGCCATCACCTCGGCCATGCGCTGGCCCATCAGCACCGACATCTGCGTGCCGTGGCCGCTGTAGCCCAGCGAATAGAACAGACCGTCGCGCTCGCCCGCGTGAGGCAGGCGGTCCTGTGTCATGTCCACCAGGCCACCCCAGCAGTAGTCGAGCCGCACCTGGCCCAGTTGCGGGAAGGTCTCGGCCAGGCCCTGGCGCAACACCTCGCCGCTGGCAGCATCGGAGGTGGGGCTGGAGATGGCAAAGCGCGCACGACCGCCAAACACCATCCGGTGGTCCTCGGTGAGGCGGAAGTAGTGGTGGATGTTGGCAATGGTGGTGTAGGTGCGGCGATGGGCGAGCAGGGCCTGTGCTCGTTCGGCGCCCAGTGGCTCGGTCACCACGATGAAGCTGCCGATGGGCACGATGCGCCGGCGCAGCCAGCCAAAGCTGCCGTAGCTGCCGTGACGCGAGGCCCCGGTGGCCAGCAACACCTGGTTGGCCCGGACCACACCGCGGTCGGTGTGCAGCCGGTGCACCTGGCCCTGCACCCGCTCCACGCGATTGACCCGCGTGCCGGTGTGGATCTGCGCCCCCTGGCGCAGCGCGGCCTGCGCCAGGCCCTGAGCAAAGCGACCCATGTGCATCTGGGCGCTGTGCGGGTAGAGCAGGCCACCCACGAAACGATCGCTTTGCACCTCCGAATGCACCTCGTCCGCCCCCAGCACGCGCACGTCGGGGTCGACACCGTCCGCCACCAGCCGCTCGGCGCTGCGGCGCAGCGCATCCACCTGGTAGGCCTTGGTGGCCAGCTTGAGCTTGCCACGGCGCACGAAGTCGCAGTCGATGCGCTCCTGCCGCACCAGTTGCTCGACCGCATCGACCGCACCGTTGTAGGCCTGGTACCAGGCGCGGGCCCGCTCGACGCCCACCTTGGCCACCACCTCGGCGTAGTCCGCCGCCAGGCCGTTGTTCACATGGCCGCCATTGCGACCCGAAGCTTCTGGCGCGACCGTGGCACCGGCTTCGAGCACCGCCACCGAGGCGCCACGCCGCGCGAGCTGCAGTGCCGCAGAAAGCCCTGTGAAGCCACCGCCGACGATGGCCACATCCACCTGCGCAGGCAAGCCCTGCGACGAGGCCACCGGTGCCGCCAGCAGCGAGTTGTTCCAGTAGGAGTCGAGCTTCATGTTGCGCGTGCTTCGTGGGTTGTGTGATGGGTCATCGCAGACCGGCCACGCCGGCAGGACGCCGGGCGTCCCGGTCCGCATCCTCGACAAGCTGTTTTCGACAGAGTGATGACGAACTGATTGGAGCATTCGGATACGCGACGTGCATTGGGAAATGGGGTGGCCGGACAAAACGAAGTTGTTCAATTCATGGGGCTGGACAGCATGTCATGTGGTTGGCACTTGATGGGTGCAGTCACCCTTCATTGGTGCGTCGCAGCAAAGTCCATCAGCACGCTTTTGAAGCGCAGATTGGCCTCCACCGCCTGGCGTCCCAGGTCCTTGCCGATACCCGACTGGTGGTAGCCCCCCGTGGGAATCACGAAGTCGTCGCTGCGCCCGTAGCGGTTGATCCAGACAGTGCCGGCCGAGAGACCACGCATGGCGCGCATGGCGCGACCGATGTCGGCGGTGTGCACACCGGCCGCCAGACCGTAGTGCTCGTGCGCAGCCAGCGCCAGACCCTCTTCTTCGCTGTCGAAGGTCTGCACGGTCAGCACCGGGCCGAAGATCTCTTCCTGCACCGCCGGGTTGCTGGCCGTCACGCCTTCGATCAGCGTGGGCTGGAAATACGCACCGCCCGGGCCGCCCTCGTACAGGCCGCCACCACAGCGCAGTTGCGCGCCAGCGCCCAGGGCACGCTCGACGATGTCCTGCATGCGCGAGGCCTGCTGCGCCGAGATGATGGGCGGCAGCGTCGCCTGGTCGTCCCAGGTTGCGCCGGGCCGCAGTGCGGCAAATCGCCGCGCAATGCCATCGATCAGCGCCCGGGCCACGCCACGCTGCACGATCAGACGCGAACCCGCCACGCAGACCTGGCCCGCGTTGCCGGTGATGGCACGCGCCACGATGCCCGCCACACGGTCCACGTCGGGCACATCGTCGAACACGAGCTGCGGGCTCTTGCCACCCAGTTCCAACGTCACCGGCTTGGGCCCTTGCAGCGCACAACTGGCCATGATTGCCGCGCCGGTCCGTGTGGAACCGGTGAAGGTCATCTTGCTGATCAGCGGGTGCCGCGTGAGTGCGTCGCCCGTGGTGCGGCCATCGCCCTGCACGATGTTGAAGATGCCGGCGGGCACGCCCGCCTCGATGGCCAGCTCGGCCAGGCGGATGACCGAAAACGGCGTCATCTCCGAGGGCTTGAGCACCACGGCATTGCCCGCGGCCAGCGCCGCCCCCACCTTCCACGACACCATGACCAGGGGGAAGTTCCAGGGCGTGATCGCACCGACCACGCCGTACGGCTCGGCCACCACCAGGCCCAGGTGGTCGTGGCGGGTGGCGGCCACATCGCCGCCAAGCTTGTCGGCGTATTCCGAGAAGAATCGCAGCCCTTCGGCGGTGAAAGGCACGTCCCATGCCGTGGCATCGCGCACCGGGCGGGTGGAGCACACCGCCTCCAGCACCGCCAGGCGTTCAACGTCCGCCTCGATCAGCTCAGCCCAGCGACGCAGCACCCGGGCGCGCTCGCGCGGCGCGCGGCGCGCCCAGTCGGTGTGACGCCAGGCCTGCCAGGCGTTCTGAACGGCGGCGTCCACGGTGCCGGCATCGGCCAGCGGCAGTCCCGCGTGCACCCGCCCGTCGGAGGGACGCAGCACGTCAAGCTGCGCGGTGTCGGGCACCGCATGGCCACCGATGAAGTGGGCACTCTGGACGGCAACGGCACAGGGGTCAAAGATCTGCATGGCACGGGCAAGGAATGGGGAAGACAGATGCCGGCGATGCGCCTGCACAGGCACAAGCGCACACCGGCGAAACCTGCAGTTGATGCTATGCAGAAGCCCCAGCATTTGTCGCCGTACGAGGGCGGCACGCAGCAGCGAATTGCAAACGAACCCGGCCTCACAGCGCATGCTTGCGAATTGCTCGCAAACCCCTATTCGCGCTGGCGAAGCGTGCCGATGTCGTCCAAGATTGCACGCAAATCAACGATGCAGAGGTTGACGAAAATGCTGCTGAAGAACCCGTTTCCCGCCCTGGATGGCGCCAGGCCCGCCGATGACGGCGTGCTGATCCGCCCCATGACTGAAGACGACCTCCCCAGCGCCCACGCACTGTCTTCCGAGCTGCGCTGGCCGCACCGTCTGACCGACTGGGAGCATGTGTTTGCGTCCGCCGAAGGCCTGGTGGCCGAACGCGACGGCAAGATCGTCGCCACTGCGCTGCGCTGGCGCTGGGGCGCGCGGCACGCCACCGTGGGACTGATCATCGTGGCACCCGCCTGCCAGGGTCGCCGCATCGGCCACCGCCTGCTCACCATCCTGCTCGAAGACCTGGACGAACACACCGTGCTGCTGCAGGCCACCACCGAGGGCCGTGGCCTGTACGAGCGGCTGGGCTTTGTGCGCACTGGCGAGATCCGCCAGCACCAGGGCGTGGCCCAACCTGCACCGCTGATCGCGCTGCCCGAAGGCTGGCGGCTGCGCCCGGTGGGCCAGAACGAGGCGCAGGCCCTGCACCGCCTGGACGAAGCGGCGCGCGGCATGCCGCGGCCCGCACTGATCGACAGCTTGCTGGCCCAGGCGGAGGCCTGCGTGGTGCTGGACCACGACGGCACGCAGCAGGGTTTTGCCATCCTGCGCCGCTTCGGCCGGGGCCATGTGATCGGCCCCGTGGTGGCCCCTGATGCGGACAGTGCCAAGGCCCTGATCGCCCACCTCGCGGGCACCAACGCCGGACGCTTCACACGCATCGACATCGATTTCGATTCGGGCCTGGCGGAGTGGCTGGAGAGCTTCGGGCTGCTGCGTGTGGACGCCGCCACCACGATGGTGCGCGGCAAGCCCCTGCCACACCCTGAGGGCGCCCCCCGGCTGTTCGCCATCGTCACGCAGGCCCTGTGCTGAACGGCCCCACCGCTTCGCCCTGACCGTTTCGAGGCCGGGCACCAGGAGACATGACATGAGCCAGCGATTTGTGCGTTTGGCGGAGAAGAACCGCGCCCGCGTGCGCATCGTGATCGACGGGCAGATGGTCGCCGCACTGGCCGGCGACACCCTGATGGTCGCCCTGCTCAGCCACACGCGACACCTGCGCGAATCCGAATTTGGCGATGGCCGGCGCGCCGGCTTCTGCCTGATGGGCGCCTGCCAGGACTGCTGGGTCTGGACCGCCAGCGGCGAGTGCCTGCGCGCCTGCACCACCGTGGTGGAAGAAGGCATGCACATCGTGACCCACCAACCGGAGGCGACATGGCCCAACCTCGCGTGATCATCATCGGCGCCGGTCCGGCCGGTGTGCGCTGCGCCCAGACCCTGGTAGCCGCGGGACTGCGCCCGACCGTGATCGACGACAACCGGCGCGACGGCGGCCAGATCTACCGCCGCCAGCCCGAGAACTTCACCCGGCCCTATGCCCAGCTCTATGGCACCGAGGCCGCCCGCGCGCAGGCGCTGCACCAGAGCTTCGACGCGCTGCGCGGGCAGCTCGACTACCGGCCCGAGACCCTGGCCTGGAACATCGCAGACCAGCAGGTACACACCATCCAGGACGGGCGGACATCGGCCCTGCCCTACGACGCGCTGGTGATCTGCTCCGGCGCCACCGACCGCCTGATGCCGGTCAAGGGCTGGCAACTGGCCGGCACCTACAGCCTGGGCGCCGCGCAGATCGCTCTGAAGGCCCAGGCCTGCGCCATCGGTCAGCGCGTGGTGTTCATGGGCACCGGCCCCCTGCTCTACCTGGTGGCGGCGCAGTACCTCAAAGCCGGTGCACAAGTGGCCGCCGTGCTCGACACCTCTGCGTTCGCCCGGCGCATCGCCGCCCTGCCCAAGCTGCTGGCGCGGCCGGGCGTGCTGTTCAAGGGCCTGGCCCTGGTGGCGCGCATCCGACGTGCGGGCGTGCCGGTGCTCACCGGCGTCACGCCGCAGGAGATCACAGGCTCGCCGGAGGCTGGCGTGCACGGTGTGGTGGTTCGCGAGGCGAGCGGCGCCACGCGCCGCTTCGAGTGCGATGCGGTGGCCATGGGCTATCACCTGCGCCCCGAAACGCAGCTGGCCGACCTGGCGCGCTGCGCCTTCCGCTTCGACGCCGAGACGCGGCAGTGGCTGCCCGTGGTCGGCGAAGACGGCCGCAGTTCCACCCCGGGGGTGTATCTGGCCGGCGACGGCGCTCGCGTGCTGGGCGCAGACGCCGCCGAGATCGCCGGCCGCCTGGCCGCCCTGGCGGTGCTCAAGGACATGGGTCTGGACAACTCGCCGGGTGAGCTGCAGCGGCTGCGCGCCGAACAGGCCGGCATGGAACGCTTTCGCCAGGGCCTGGCGCAGGCCTTTCCCTGGCCGCAGCAGCAGGCCGCGCAACTGCCGGACGAGGCCATCGTCTGCCGCTGTGAAGCCATCACCGCCGGTGAGCTGCGCCGCGTGGTGTGCGAGATGGGCGCTCAGGAGGCCAACCGGGCCAAGGCCTTCAGCCGCGTGGGCATGGGCCGCTGCCAGGGGCGCTACTGCGCCCATGCGGGGGCCGAGGTGATCGCGCACGCCGCCGGCGTGCCCGTGGAGCAGGTCGGCCGCCTGCGGGGCCAGGCTCCCGTGAAGCCGCTGACCATCCGCGCACGAGGAGACCATGCATGAACACACAGAGCGCTGACGTCGTCATCGTGGGCGGCGGTTTCATGGGCGCGGCCTCCGCATTCTTTCTGCGCCAGCGCGGCGTGTCGGTCATCCTGATCGAGCGCGGCCTGATCGGCCAGCAGGCCAGCGGGGTGAACTTCGGCAACGTGCGCCGCCAGGGCCGCGCCATCGAGCAACTGCCACTGTCCAACCGCTCGCGTGAGATCTGGGTCCGGCTCAAGGAGCTGATCGGCGAGGACGTCGAGCTGCTGCTGGGCGGCCACCTGCGCGTGGGCTACCGGCCCGAGCACACAGAGCGCCTGGAGAAGTACGCACAGGACGCCCAACCCTACGGTCTGGGCCTGCAGATGATGAGCACCGCGATGCTGCGCGAGCGCTTCCCCTACCTCGGCCCGGAGGTCATCTCCGGCTGCTACGCGCCCTTCGATGGCCACGCCAACCCACGCCTGGCGGCGCCTGCGTTCGGGCGCGCGGCCGTGCGCGCGGGAGCGCAGGTGTTCGAGAACACCGAGATCGTGAACATCGGCAAGGTCGGCGAGGACTTTCTTGTGTCCGCCGCCGACGGCCGCAGCTTCCGCGCACCCACGGTGCTGATCACCGCCGGCGCCTGGGGCGACCGCATGAGCGCCGCCTTTGGCGAGCCGGTGCCCATGAAGGTGAAGGGGCCACAGATGTGCGTCACCGAACCGGTGCCCTATGCCATCGCCCCGACCATCGGCCTGGCGACCGACGTCCCTGAAGAGGTCGTGTACTTCCGCCAGGTCGCACGCGGCAACATCGTCATCGGCGGTGGCGGCCACGAGCCGGTGGACATGGTGAACCGCCGCGCCCACGTGCACCCGCGCCGCACCCTGATGACGCTGGAGCAGTTGCCGCGCGTGGTCCCGGCCTTGAATCGCCTGAACATCATCCGCGTCTGGAGCGGCATCGAGGGCTACATGGACGACAGCCGCCCGGTCATGGGGCCGAGCGCGCGTGTGCCCGGCCTGTACTACGCGTTCGGCTTTTCGGGCCACGGCTTCCAGCTGGGCCCGGGTGTGGGCGACGTGATGGCCGAACTGATCCATACCGGCACGACCAGCACTCCCATCGCCCCGTACCACATCGGGCGCTTCGCCCAGCCTGTGGCCCAGGCCGCCTGAGCCGCTTCCACTCACTGCACCCACCGAGACCACCACATGACAACCCAGCTACTGGAACGAGAGACTGCCGACGCCGTCTCGCTCCCCTGCCCGACCTTCGTGGACATGCGCTCCTTTGCGCGCGACCCGCAACAGGGTATTGCCGTCACCGCCCGGCCCGACGACGACCGCTTCCTGTCCGACCGGCGCGTCCTGGCCTGGCCGGCCGGCCCGGTGACGGCAGGGGTGATCGAGCTGAAGCCTGGACAAGGCGAGGTCCCCTCGCTGCCTGCGGACGAGTGCATCCTCGTCCACGAAGGCCAGCTGACCCTGACCCAGACCGATGTCGAGCTGACGCTCAATGCCGGACAGGCCGCGGTGATCCCGCAGGGCGCCGCATTCTCGTGGTCAGCACAGCAACCGGTCACACTCATCTTCACCCGCTACAACCACAGCCAGGCGGGCAACGGCCGCATCATCGCCCTGCAGGAAGCCCCCACGCTCAAGCCCTCGGGCACACCACCGCTGGAGCTGCTGACCACACCGGCTCCGTCCTGCCGCAACCACACCGACTACACCAGCGCCGACGGCGAGTTCATGTGTGGCACCTGGGACTCCACGCCCTATGCGCGCCGCCCCCTGTTCTACCGTCACTACGAGCTGATGCACCTGCTCGAGGGCAGCGTGGACCTCGTGGACGAAAGCGGCCGCAGCCGCACCTTCTCGAAGGGCGACATCTTCCTGGTCGAGCAAGGTGCCCGCTGCACCTGGGAGAGCCGGGAGCATGTGGCCAAGGTCTACGTGATCTACCGTCCCAAGTGAGCGCTGCATGAGCTTCGTCTACAAGGCTGACCCGGTCCGCGGCGCGGTCTGGGCTGAGCGCTTCGCACAGCGGCTGCCGGACTTGCCGTTTCGCATCTGGCCCGATGTCGGCGACCCATCCGAGGTGCGCTACCTCGCGGCCTGGGAGCCCCCCGCCGACCTCGCCACCCGGTTCCCGAACCTGGAGGTGCTGTTCTCCACCGGCGCCGGGATCGACCAGTTCGACTTCTCGGTCATTCCCGAGTCGCTGCCGGTGGTGCGCATGGTCGAACCGGGCATCGTCAACGGCATGGTCGAGTACGTCACGCTGGCCGTGCTGTCCGTTCATCGTGACTGGTTCGGCTATCGCCACCAGCAGCACGCACGCCGCTGGCAGGCTCATCGCGTGCATCCCGCCTCGTCACGGCGCGTCGGTGTGCTGGGCCTGGGCATGCTGGGCCGGGCCGTGCTGGAAAAGCTCAGCGGCTTCGGCTTTGACTGCGCTGGCTGGAGCCGTTCGGCCCGGCCGCTCAAGGGCATCGAAACCCACGCGGGCGAGCAGGGTCTGCAGGCGTTCCTGGCCCGCACCGACATCCTGATCTGCCTGCTGCCCCTGACCGACA
>CAMLQP010000106.1 GCA_946482115.1 uncultured Comamonadaceae bacterium | reverse complement strand
TCCAGCACCGCGCCCACCAGCGCGTCCAGCTCCACCGGCCGGCCGGCTTCCACGTCCTGCAGCATGGAGGTCTTGAAGGCGCCGAGCTTGCGGGTCACCGCATGCCGGTCCTCGGGAGACTGGTCGATCGGCAGGCCGATCTTCGCCCCCACGGCCTGGGCCTCGCGCATCACGGCCGAGATGAAGCCGCGCAGGTCGTCGTCGGCCAGCACGCGGTCGGTGGTGGCGCCCGTGATGGCCGAAATCGGGTTCATGGTCATGTTGCCCCAGAGCTTGAACCAGATGTCGCGCTGGATGCGGTCGGACACCTCGATTTCGAAGCCGCCGCGTTGCAGCCAGCCGGCCAGGGCCTGCAGGCGTGGCGTGGACGCGCCCGAGGGTTCGCCCACGATCAGCCGGTTGCCGAAATGCTGGCGCGCGATGCCCGGCGCGTCCAGCGAACAGCTCGCGTGCACCACGCCGCCGATCACGCGTTCGGGCTGAACAGCACGGGCGATGCCGCCATCGGCGTCCACCGAGGCCAGGGCCTGGCCGCCCAGCGTGCCGCCCAGCCCGTGCAGGAACCACCACGGCACGCCGTTCATGGCCGTCAGCACGGCGGTGTCCGGGCCCAGCAGGGGCACGATCTGCGGTGCCAGCGCCGGCAGCGCGGGTGCCTTCACGGCGATCACCACCAGGTCTTGCGGACCGAGGTCGGCCGCGCGGTCGCTCGCACGCACTGGCGCGGCACGCTCGGCCTCGCCCTGGCGCACGCGCAGGCCATGCGCACGCACGGCTTGCAGCGTGGCGCCGCGCGCCAGCACCGACACCTCGGCGCCGGCGCGTGCCAGTCCTTCCCCCATCCAGCCGCCGATGGCGCCGGCGCCCACGATCGCGATGCGTTGCATGTTCAGTTTCGGTAAGAAGCGTCGGTGCGGTCCACCTGCCGCACCAGCGCATGGAAGACATCCTGGCCCGCGCCGTGCGCGGGGTTGAACTGCAGCGCGTCGCGGGTGCATCTCTGCGCGACGGCCTCGGGCACGGGAATGGCCGTTCCCATAGACAGCGTGGCGAGCTGGACCTCGCAGGCCCGTTGCAGCGTCCAGAGTATGACAAAGGCATGTGGCACGTTCTCGCCCCAGGCCAGCAGGCCGTGGTTGCGCAGGATCACCGCGGGCCTGTCGCCGATGCTGCGCAGCAGCCGGGGGCCTTCGTTGGCGTGGATGGTGATGCCCTCGAAGTCGTGATACGCCACCATGCCGTGCAGCTGCGCGCTGTAGAAGTTGTTCTGGTGCAGGCCCGCGGCGTGGCAGGCCACGGCCACGCCGGCCGTGGTGTGGGTGTGCATCACGCAGTGCGCGCCGGGCAGGCCGTCGTGGATGGCGGCATGCACCGTGAAGCCGGCCGGGTTGACCGGGAACGGCGAACCGTCGAGCACGCGGCCCGCGAGGTCGATCTTCACCAGGTTGCGCGCGGTGACCTCGCTGTAGTGCAGGCCGAAGGGGTTGATGAGGAACTGCCGGTCCGTGCCGCTCACGCTGGCCGGCAGGCGCACCGTGATGTGGTTGTAGATCATCTCGGTCCAACCCAGGTGGGCGAACACGCGGTAGCAGGCGGCCAGCTCGACACGGGCGCGCCACTCGTCGGGGTGCATGCCGGCTGGCACCGGCGGCAGGTCGTCGAAAGGGTTCATCGCTGCGGTCTCCATGGGCCGCAGTCTGCGGCAACGCCATCCGGTAGGCAAACGATGTTTTCTGGATTATTGTTTAGCCGATCTAATCAATGAGTCCATCCGTGACCTTGCCCCGTTTCACCCTTCGCCAGCTGGATGCCTTCGTCGCCGTGGCCGACCTGCTGTCGTTCAAGGCAGCCGGCGAGCGGCTGGCGCTCACCCCCTCGGCGGTCAGCCAGCTGGTGGGAGAGCTGGAGGCGCTGCTGGATTTCCGGCTGTTCGAGCGCAGCACGCGCCAGGTGGCGTTGCTGCCGGCCGGGCAGGAGTTCCTGGGCAGCGCGCGCGCGGCGCTGGAGCAGATGCGTCGCGCCGAACTCGCGGCCGACGACGTGCGCCACCGGGCGGCGGGCGTGGTGCGCGTGGCCGCGCCGCCGGTGATCGCGGCCATGATGCTGCCGGCCGCACTGGCCGATTACCGCACGCGCCGGCCCAAGGTGGTGGTGCGGCTGGTGGATGCGTCGGTGGAACAGCTGGTGGACTGCGTGGACAGCGGCGAGGCCGATCTGGCCGTGGGGCCCGACCGTGCCTGCGGCGAATCGGTGCGGCGGGAACCGCTGTTCGACAGCCCCTGGGTGCTGTGGTGCCGGCCCGACCACCCGCTGGCCGCGCGCCGCGAGGTGCGCTGGGCCGCGCTGCGCGGCGTGCCGCTGGTGGCCAGCGGGCGCGACCACGAGCACCATCTGGCGCCGGCCCGGCCGGAGCTGCCGGTGCACGAGCGCCTGGCGTCCATCGAGGTGGTCCAGCAGATATCGACCGCGCTGGGCATGGCCGCCGCCGGGCTGGCGGCGACGGTTTCGCCCGCCTACGTGGCCGTGCTGGCCGAGCGGCTGGGGCTGGAGATGCGGCGTATCGTCGGACCCGAGGTGGTGCGCCAGGTCTGCCTCTACCGCAGCACGCGGCGCGCCTCGCCGGCGGCCGAAGGCGTGGCCGAACACCTGGTGGCGTGGCTGCGCGGCTGAGGCGTGCCGGGGTTCAGGACCCGTCGTCCGCGGTCTCGGCGGCCACCTGCTCGGCCGCGTCGTCGGTTTCGGGGTGTTTGACCAGCATCACCGGCACGGGGCTCAGGCGCACCACTTCCAGCGAGACCGAGCCCATCAGCGCGCGGCGCACCGCGCCCCGGCCATGGGCGCCCATCACCACCAGGTCGCAGCCATGGCGTTCGGCGATCTCGATCAGCGTGCGCGCCGGGTCGCCGCGCCCGACCTCGGCCTCGTGGGCCACGCCGGCCGCTTCGGCCATGGCCACGGCGGGGGCGAGCAGGTGCCGGCCCGCGCCTTCGCCGACCTCGTCCAGCGTGGCCGGGTCGGGGGCTGTCACCATTTCGTAAAGGCTGGCGGGCTCCTGCACGTTGGCCAGCACGAGTTCGGCACGCAAGCCGCCGCGCACCAGATCCAGCGCACGCGCGAGCGCGTCGTGCGACAGCTCGGATCCATCCACCGGCACCAGAATCTTCATGGTCGGCCTCCTTGGCGGGAAAGTCCCCGCTTGTGAAGCCCATCATAGGCCGGGCGCACAATACGCGCCATGCCCGAAGAAGACCCACGACACGCCGCCGGCGCCGCCCCCGCCGGACCGGCGCGCCTGGCGGCCTTTGCGCCGCTGAGCTACCCCAACTTCCGCCTGCTGTGGACCACCTGGCTGATCGCCAACGTCTCCATGTGGATGAACGACGTGGCCGCGGCCTGGCTCATGACCTCGCTGACCACCAAGCCGCTGTGGGTGGCTCTGGTGCAGACGGCAGCCACGCTGCCGGTCTTCCTGCTCGGGCTGCCCAGCGGCGCGCTGGCCGACATCCTGGACCGCCGCCGCTTCCTGCTGGTGACGCAGTTCTGGCTCGGCACGGTCGCGGTGCTGCTGTGCGTGGTGGTGCTGACCGGGGCGATGACGCCACCGCTGCTGCTGGCCCTGGTGTTCGCCAACGGCATCGGCCTGGCGCTGCGCTGGCCGGTGTTCTCGGCCATCGTCCCGGAGCTGGTGCCGCGCTCGCAGCTGCCCCAGGCGCTGGCGCTCAATGGTCTGTCCATGAACGCCTCGCGCATCGTCGGGCCGCTGCTGGCGGGCGCGCTGATCGCCGCCGCCGGCAGCGCCTGGGTGTTCGTGCTCAACGCCGTGCTGGCGCTGGCGGCGGCCTTCACCGTATGGCGCTGGCGGCGCGAGCACGTGGCCAGCCCGCTGGGCCGCGAGCGGCTCTGGAGCGCCATGCGGGTGGGCGTGCAGTTCGTGGCCCAGTCGGCGCGGCTGCGCGCGGTGCTGATGCAGATCGCGCTGTTCTTCTTCCATTCCACCGCCCTGATGGCGCTGCTGCCGCTGCTGGCTCAGGCGCTCGATGGCGGCGGCGCCGGCACCTTCACCCTGCTGCTGGCCACCATGGGGGCCGGTGCCATCACCGCGGTGCTGCTGATGCCGCACGTGCGCCGGCGCTTTCCGAGCCGCCAGGTGGTGCTGGGCGGCGCGGCGCTGCAGTCGCTGGCCATGATGGCGATGGCGCTGACCACCAACCTGTGGCTGGCGGTGCCGGCCATGTTCGCCGGCGGCATGGCCTGGATATCGGTGGCCAATTCGCTGTCGGTCTCGGCCCAGATGGCGCTGCCGGACTGGGTGCGCGCGCGCGGCATGTCCACCTACCAGATGGCCATCATGGGCGGCAGCGCGCTGGGTGCGGCGTTGTGGGGCCAGGTGGCCACGTTGAGCGACGTGCATGTCAGCGTCGGCATCGCGGCTGTGACCGGCGTGCTGGCGATAGCGCTGGCACAGCGCCTTATGGGTGGCGACCGCGGCCTCGAGGAAGACCTGACCCCGTCGCTCGTGTTCAAGCAGCCGCAGGCCGAGGCGCCGCCGGCCACCGGTCAGGTGCTGGTGACCATCGAGTACCTCATCGACCCGGCCCGCGCGGACGAATTCCGCGAGCTGATGCAGGAGAGCCGCCGCAGCCGCCTGCGCCAGGGTGCGCTGGCCTGGGAGCTGCTGCGCGACATCAACCAGCCCGGGCGCTTCGTCGAGCAGATCATTGACGAGTCGTGGACCGAGCACCTGCGCCGCTTCGAGCGCGTGACGGCGGCCGATGTCGTCCTGCGCGACCGCAAGCTGACTTTCCACATCGGCGACGCGCCGCCGGTGATCACGCGCTCCGTGCTCGAGAGCACCGTGCGGCACTGAGCCGCGCGCCTATTTCTTCAGGTGCGTCAGCGGCAGCGCGGCGCTGGACTTGACCTCGCCCAGCGAAAAGCTGGTCTGCAGGTCTTTGACGTTGGGCAGGTTGATCAGGTGCTGCAGCGCAAAGCGCGAAAAGCTGTCGAGATCCTGCGCCACCACCTGCAGCTCGAAGGTGCCGGTGCCGCTGATGTAGTGGCAGGCCACCACCTCGGGCAGGCGCTGGATGGCCTCTTCGAGCCTGCGGGTCTCGTCGCCGGTGTTGCGCTCGGCGCTCAGCCGAACGAAAGCCAGCACGCCCAGGCCGATCTTGTGGCGGTCGATCTCGGCGCGGTAGCCCTTGATGTAGCCGGATTCCTCGAGCGCGCGCACGCGCCGCCAGCAGGGCGCGGCCGACAGGCCCACGCGCTGGGCCAGCTCGGCGTTGGTGAGCCGGCCGTCGCTCTGCAGCTCGTTGAGGATGGCGACGTCGAACTTGTCCAGGCCGTTCATGTTTTCACTTCCCGGCGCGACAGGCTGGCGCGCCACCAGGCCTCGAAATCGGCCGCCGCCATTGGTCGCGCCACCCACCAGCCCTGCAGCAGCTCGCAGCCGTGGCCGAGCAGGAAATCGCGCTGGCTCTCGTGTTCCACGCCCTCGGCCACCACCGCCAGGCCCAGGTCGTGCGCCATGGACAGGGTGGCGCGGATGATGGCCTCGCCCTCGACGTTGCCCGGCACGTCGGCCACGAAGCTGCGGTCGATCTTGAGGTGCTTGAGCGGCAGCCGCTTGAGGTAGCCCAGGCTGGAGTAGCCGGTGCCGAAGTCGTCGAGCGACAGGCTCAGGCCCAGCGCGGTCAGCTCGCCCAGGCGCTCGTTGAGGTCGGGCAGGGCCTGCATCAGCAGGCTTTCGGTGAGCTCAAGCTCGATCTGCGCGGCTGGCGCGCCGGTGACCGCCAGCGTCTCGCGCACGCGGGGCAGGAACTGCGGGCGGTTGAACTCCAGCGCCGAGATGTTGATGGCCAGGTTGAGCCCGCGCAGGCCGGCGTCTTCCCAGGCCCTGAGCTGGCGGCAGGCCTGCTCCAGCACCCACTGGCCCAGCGGCTCGATCAGGCCGCTGTCCTCGGCCACGGGGATGAAGCGGTCGGGCGGGATCAGCCCGCGTTCGGGGTGGCGCCAGCGCAGCAGCGCCTCGGCACCCACCAGCCGGCCGCCGAGCGTCTCCACCTGGGGCTGGAATTCAAGGAACAGCTCGCCCTGGGCCAGCGCGCGGCGCAGGCCGTTCTCGAGGAACATGCGCTGCGACAGGTGCTCGTTCATCTCGTTGGAGAAGAAGCGCCAGCCGTTGCGCCCGGCGTCCTTGGCCGCGTACATGGCGGTGTCGGCGTGGCGCAGCAGGGTCTCCACCGTCTCGCCGTCGCCGGGAAAATAGGCCAGGCCGACGCTGGCGCTGACGGACAGCTCGTGCTGGTCCAGCTGAAGCGGCTCCATCAGCGCGGCCATCACCTTGCGCGCGGCCACCGTGGCGCCCTCGCGCCCCTTGAGCCGGGGCAGCAGGATGACGAACTCGTCGCCGCCCAGGCGCGCCAGCACGTCG
The DNA here is from genome assembly GCA_946482115.1 of uncultured Comamonadaceae bacterium. The sequence goes on along the minus strand of CAMLQP010000106.1, from coordinate 2,413 downwards.
CGTGCGCGCAGGCAGCCGCGCAGCCGGCCAGCCACGGCGGCCAGCAGCCGGTCGCCCATGCTGTGGCCCAGGCTGTCGTTGACGTGCTTGAAGCGGTCTAGGTCGATGAACATCACCGCCATGGCGTCGCCATGCCGACGGGCCGACTCCAGCGTGGCGTCGGCCTGGTCCATCCAGTGCTTGCGGTTGGACAGGCCGGTCAGCGGGTCGAAGTGCGCGAGCTGCGTGAGCCGCGCGTTGCTGCCCGCCAGCTCGGCGGTGCGCAGGTCCACCAGCTGCTGCGTGCGCCGGCTCTGGCCGGTGATGACGATCAGGAAGGCGCCCAGCATGGCCACCGCGCCCAGGCCGATGGCGATGGTGGCCCAGGCAGTCCAGCTGCGGTTCTGGCTGCGGTAGGCCGGGCCGGCGTCGAAGCGGATCTCCCAGAAGCGGTCGCCGAAGCGCACCGGCAGCTGCAGCGAGAGCGCCACGCTGCCCGGCTGCAGGCCTTCGCAACCTTCGGCGCCGGCCAGGCGCTGGTTGCCCGGGCGGCCCTGCGGGTCCATGAGGCACAGCTGCAGACGCTCGGGGTTGACCGCGCCGAGCGCGGCCTGCAGCACATCGTCCATGCGGAACACGGCCGAGACCACACCCTTGAGCCGCCGCGGGTCCTCCGGCGTCTCGTCGTGGAAAACGGCGTGGTACATCACCACGCCGCGCTGCTGGCGGTTTTCCTGCACCAGGCGCAGCGCCTGCGTCACTTCGGGGCGGCCGGAAATCTGGGTGGTCTGGACGGCCTGGGAGGTCGCGGGCAGGACCATCACGTCCAGACCCACCACCGAGCGGTTGGTCTCCAGCGGCTCCACCAGGGTGATCGGCAGGTGACCCGGCGCCGGCTCTGCCGGGAAGGTGCGGCCCTGGGTGTCGCGGCCCAGGATCGCGAAATCCGGCCGGCCAGCGGCGCGCTGCGCGGCTTCGAAGCCAGGGCGCTCCTCGGCGGTGACATAGGGGCTCCAGCCAAAGTTCTGGGTGCCGGCGTACCGGTCCAGCCAGGGCGCGACGGCCGAGCGGAACTCCGCCGGACGGGTGCGTTCGGTCAGTTCCATGAGCTTGGCGACCGCGATCACCGCATCGGCCTGGGCCTCCAGCCGGCGTTGCAGCAGGCGCGCGAGCTCGCGGCTTTCCAGGTCGAAACTTTCGTACAGGTGGCGGTCCTCGGCGGCGCGCACCTGATAGAAACTGGCGCCCGCCAGCAGCAGCGCCAGCACCATGGGCAGGGCCACGGTGCGCAGGCGCGGGCGCCAGGCCTCGGCCGGTTCGCCAAACAGCGCCAGCATCAGAGGGGTGAACAGGATCACGCCCAGCGAGTCGCCCAGCCACCAGCTCCACCAGCTGAAGACCGCGTCCGGGGCGGGAATGGCGCCGATGCCGACCAGCACCGGCACCGACAGGCTGGCATTGATCAGGCAGGCCACCGGGGCCGCCAGCAGCAGGAACAGGCCCACGCGCCCCGGGGTGTCCAGCGCGTTCGGGTAGCCCACCCAGCGCCGCACCAGCCACGCGCCGAACCAGGCCTGCGCGCTGGCCCCCGCCGGCACCGCCAGCAGGTTCCAAGACGCCCAGGGGACGCCCGCGTTGACGTTGGCCATGGCATTGATGGCCAGCGAGCCCAGCGCCACGCCGGGCAGCGCGCGCGGTCCCCACGCCAGCACCGCACCCAGGGCCAGCCCAGCCGGCACGAAGACCAGGGAGACGTATTCGGGCGGGATGGAAACCCACAGCGCGCCCCAGCCGGCCATGGCATACACCAGGGCCAGGGTCAGCGTGAGCGGCAGGGGGCTGAGCGGCGGTGGTGTCACGGTCCTTGTTCGGATGCGGTGGGGGCGCCGCAACTATACCTTTTCATTTCACCATCAAAGTGAGCAAGATTCTTTTTCCAACAGGGGTTTTCAGGGCACGAAACGCAAAGACATATCACCCGGGCGGGCATACACTTTGTCCACTTGAGGTTCGGGCGTGCCGTTACCGCGGCGCCTCCGGACTCCCGGCTGCCCACAAGGCGCCAGCCATTCCCAGGAGACACCCACGATGAATGCCCCCTTTTCGCGCGAAATGCCGGAACACATCCGCCGCGCGCTCGAAACCGTCACGCTCGATGACAAGTACAGCCTGGACCATGGTCGTGCCTTCATGAGCGGCGTGCAGGCGCTGGTCAAGCTGCCCATGCTGCAGCGCCAGCGCGACGCATTGACGGGCAAGAACACGGCGGGCTTCATCAGCGGCTACCGGGGTTCCCCCCTCGGCGGCTACGACCAGGCGCTGCAGAAGGCCGCCAAATACCTCAAGGGCCAGAACATCGTGTTCCAGCCCGGCGTCAATGAGGAGCTGGCCGCCACCGCGCTGTGGGGCACGCAGCAGCTGGGCTTCGCGCCGC
>CAMLQP010000105.1 GCA_946482115.1 uncultured Comamonadaceae bacterium | reverse complement strand
GCCCGGCCGACGCGCGGGCCTGGCCCTTCATCCAGCCCCACATCGAGGCCGAGATCGCCGTGCGCCTGGGCCATGCCGTGACCCCGGCCGACGCCGCCGCGCTGCGGCCCGACGACGCGGCGCGCTGGGTGGATGCGATGACGGTCTCCATCGAGGTGGTGGACTCCCGCTGGCGGCAGTTCCGCGACGCGCCCGCGCTGCTCAAGCTGGCCGACCTGCAGGTGCATGGCGCGCTGGTGCTGGCCGGCTGGTTGCCGTTCCGTGCACTCGACTGGGCCACGCAGCGCGTGAGCGTGTCCATCGGCGCCGAAACCCGCGCCTTCACCGGCAGCCACGCCATGGGTGACCCGCTGTTCGTGCTGCCCGCCTGGCTGCGCCACCTCACCCGCCACGGCGCCACGGTGCCGGCCGGCACCGTGGTCACCACCGGCACCTGGTGCGGGCTGCTGCCCGCCCGCGCGGGCGATACGGTCCGCGTCGTTTTCGACGGCGTTGGCGAAGCCAGCGTCCAGCTCTGAGCGCCGGGGGTCAGGACACCGTCAGTCGAGCGGCCAGGGCAGGTCGCGCGCCAGCCGCGCGGGCGTTGGCGTGGGCTCGATTGACCCGGACGGTTCGGCCGGCACAGGGTGGGGTGTCACGGGCGCGCCCGCCGGTGCGCGCCACCACGGCCTGTCCAGCGGGCCGTGGCCCGGCTCCACCGCCTGGCCCAGGCGCGGCAGCAGCAGCGCCGTGGCGGTGTCGGCCCGGGCCAGCAGCGTCTCCACCGGCTCGTCCCAGTCGTGCAGCGCCAGGCTGAAGGTGCCCCAGTGCACCGGCAGCAGCACGCCGCCGCCCAGCAGCGCGTGTGCCTTGAGCGCGTTCTCCGGCCCCAGGTGGATGTCGCCCCACGAGGGGTGGAAGGCGCCGACCTCCAGCATCACGAGGTCGAACGGCCCCAGGCGATCGCGGATCAGTGCGTATTCGGTGGTCAGGCCGGTGTCGCCGCTGAAGAAGACCTTATGCCGCTCGCCGGTGAAGACCAGGGACGACCACAGCGTGGCGTTGCGGTCCTTGAGGCCGCGGCCCGAGAAGTGCTGCGACGGCGCGGCGGTGATGGTGAGGCCGGTGCCGGGCACGCGGTGCGACTCCCACCAGTCGAGCTCGGTGATGCGCTCGGGCGCCACGCCCCAGCCCTGCAGGTGCGCGCCCACGCCCAGCGAGGTGACGAAGGGCACGCGGCTGTGGCGCGCCAGCGCGCGGATGGTCGGGTAGTCCAGGTGGTCGTAGTGGTCGTGGCTGATCACCACCACGTCCACCTCGGGCATGTCGCGCAGCTTGAGCGGCATGGGCTGGAAACGCTTGGGGCCGACCAGGCGGAACGGCGAGGCGCGCGTGCCCCACACCGGGTCGGTCAGCACGCGCGCGCCGTCGATCTCGATGAGCACGGTGGAATGGCCCAGCCAGGTGGCGCGCAGGCCGCTTTCGGGCGCGCGCTGCCAGGCCGCGCGCGGATCGGCCGAAGGCAGGGAGCCGGTGGGCGCGCGCCGGCCGCTACACGAGAGGAAATCCCCCACCGAGGGCCGGGCCGCCGTGGCGTCGCGCAGGCCCGGCAGCACCGGATGCCGGTTGCGGAAACCCTCGCCCGCCCACAGCGGCGAGGCCTGCATGCGCTCCAGGCGCTCGCCCTGGGCGCGTTGACCGAATGACTGCATGAAAAAACCCCCGTGCCCGGATTATGGGTACGGGGGTCGGGCGTTCAAGGGCGCGGGCTTATTCGACCTTGATGTTCTTGGCCTTGACGATACGGCTGTAGATGCCGGCGTCGCGTTTCACGGCTTCGGCCATCTCGGCGCGGCTCATGCCCAGCGGCTCGCTGTTGAGCTCGCGGATGCGACGGGAGACGTCGGCGTCCTTGCTGGCCTCGACGAATACCGCGTTGACGCGGTTGACGATGGCCGCCGGCGTGGCCGAGGGCGCCCAGATGCCGTGCCACGACATCATGTTCAGGCCGGGCACGATCTCGGCCAGCGTGGGCACGTCGGGCAGCGCGGGGAAGCGGGCGGGGCCGGAGAAAGCCAGCGCCACGGCCTTGCCGCTGCTGATGAGCGGGAAGCCGGTGGCGATGGGCTCCATCAGCGTGTCCACCTGGCCGCCCACCAGATCGGCGATGGGGCTGGCGCGGTAGGGTACGTGGACCATGTCGGTGCCGGTCTCTTCCTTGAGCCATTCCACGATCAGGTGCGAGGGGCTGCCGGCACCGTAGGAGGCGTGCGACAGCGTGCCCGGCTTAACCTTGGCCGCCGCCACCAGCTCCCGGGCTGACTTGGCGCCGCCGTTGGGCTTGGCGATCAGCACCAGGCCCTGGCGCATGGTGGTGGCCACCGGCGTCAGGTCTTTCTCGGGGTCGAACGGCAGCTTGTTGTAGATGTAGGGGTTGATCGTGAACGCGGTCGACAGGTTGTAGAGGAAGGTGTAGCCGTCGGCCGGCGACTTGGCCACCGTGTCCGAGGCCAGGTTGCCCGCCGCGCCGGGCTTGTTGTCGATCACCACGGGCTGGCCCAGCTTCTTGGCCGCGTATTCGCCGTAGAGGCGGGCGAAGATGTCGGGCGGCGTGCCGGCCGCGAAGCCGACCACGATCTTGATGGGCTTGTTGGGCCAGTCGCCCGTCTGCGCGGCGGCCAGGGTGCACGCGGCGCCCAGCACGAGGCCGGTCAGGGCCTTGAGGTTCCATTTCATCTGTCGTCTCCTGTCGCGGGCCTGGCCCGCTGGTTGTGGTTGAAAAATCCGCGGGTGCCGCTCAGGCCAGCACGCACGCCTGTTCGAACGCGAGCCGGGGCCCGCGCGCGCGCTTGGCGGGGCCGGCGGGGCGGCCCAGGTTGATGAGGAAGTCGGCCTCCCAGCGGCCGTCGCCGAAGAAGGCCCGGTTCACGCCCTCGGCATCGAAGCCGCTCATGGGGCCGCAGGCCAGCCCGAGTGCGCGGGCCGCCATCAGCAGGTAGGCGCCGGTGAGCGTGGCATTGCGCACCGCGGTCTCGCGGGCGTGCGCGGGCTTCTGCTCGAAGTTCTCCTTCGCGCCGGCCAGGTGCCAGAGCTCGGGCATGTGCTCGTGAAAGCGCGTGTCGCGCGCCACGATCACCGTGGTCGGGGCCGACAGCACCTTGGGCCGGTTGCCTTCGGACAGGTGCGGCAGCAGGCGCTCGCGCGCTGCGGCGGTGGTGATGAACACGAACCGCGCCGGCTGGCAGTTCTGCGACGTGGGGCCGAGCGCGGCCAGGCCGTAGAGCCGGCGCAGCAGGGCCTCGGGCAGCGGTTCGGGGTCGAAGGCCGCGTGGGTGCGGGCCTCGGTGAACAGCAGCGCCAGTGCCTCGTCGTCCAGCGTGGTCATGGTCATCGCCGTGTCCGTCATGGCAGCTTGAACCCCGGCGTCACCTGGCCCTCGTACTGCAGTTCGCGCGTGGCCTGGTAGGACAGCGCGAAGCCGCTGGGCGTCTGGGCCTCTTCGGCCAGGTGGGCGATCAGGCCGGCGGTGCGCGCCAGGATGGGCACGCCGCGCAGCGACACCACGGGGAAGCCGACGCCCAGCAGCACGGCGGGGATGGCGGCCGAGACGTTCATGCGCAGTTCTTTGCCGGTGATGCCGGGAATGGCGCGCTCCAGCGCCTCGGCGATGCGCACGTAGCGCAGGTCAGCGCCGGCTTCGGTGGCGACGGCGATGAGCCGGCCCACGCGCGGATCCAGCGCCTTGTGCAGCGGGTGGCCATAGCCGGGGATGGCCTTGCCCTGCGACTTGAGGTCGCGCAGGGCGGCATCGGCGGCCTCGTCCAGACTGGCGCCTGCGCCCATGCGCCGCTCCACGTCGATGAACAGGTGGCCCGCCGTCTCGGAGGCCCCCAGGATCACCGAGCCGCAGCCCAGGATGCCGGCGGCCACCGCGCCCTGCAGCGCGTCGGGGGCGGCGGCGAAGGTCATGCGCGCGGCTTGCACGCTGGGCACGAAACCGTGTTCGGTGATGGCGACCAGCGTCGCGTTGAGCACCGCGCTGGCGGCGGCATCGGGCTGTTTGCCGGTGAGCAGCAGGAAGAAGTAGTCGGCGAAGTTGAGGTGGCCGATGGCGTCCTGGCACAGGTCCAGCCCGCGCACCACGATGGTGTTTTCGTCGGAGGTGCAGATGGCCGTGCGCGGCACGGTGGATTTGCCGATCTTCATGCTTGTTTTTCCAGGCGGAAGTCGTAGTGGGCGGACCAGAAGGACTGGTTCATCACGCGGCCATCGGGCGCCTGGCCGGCGGCATGCGGCTCGAAGTCCACGATCAGGCTGGGACGCACGCCGAACACGGCGTCGGACTCGATGTAGGGGCTGTTGGCCACGAACAGGTGGGTGGTCAGCTTCACGTGGCCGGGGGCGTACACCATCATGTGGATGTGCCCCGGGCGGTTGGGGTGGCGGCCCATGCTGTCGAGCATGCGGCCCACCGGGCCATCCACCGGCACCGGGTAGTACGAGGGCTTGATGGACCAGAACCAGTAACGGCCCTCGGCGTCGGTGCGGATGCGCGCGCGCGCGGCCATCTCGGCGTTTTCCAGCTGCATGTCGTACACGCCTTCGCCGTCGCCGCTCCAGATGTCGAGCGTGGCGCCGGCGATGGGCTGGCCGTCGGTGTCGGTGACGCGGCCGCTGTAGAAGGTGGGCTCGCCGCTCACGCCCGGGGCGATGTCGGCGCCCAGCGGCAGCACCGGCGCGCCTTCCCAGTAGTAGGGGCCCTGCACCGTGGCCTCGGTGGCGGGGGTGGCGCTGTGGGCCTTGCCGGCGTTGCGCTTCGCGGCGCGCAGCTGGTCCAGCATCACCACCATCATGGACGCGCCCAGCGTGTCCGACAGCAGGATGAACTCCTGGCGCTTGTCGGTGCAGGCCTTGCCCACGTCGGTCAGGAAGAAGATGGACTGTATCCACTCGTCGGGCGTCAGGTCGACTTCGCGTATGAAGGCGTGCAGGTGCCTGACGAGGGAGGCCATCACCGCCTTGAAACGCGGGTCGCTCGCGCCTTCGAGGCGCTCCAGCACGGCGCGCGTCAGGTCGTCTTCGGTCATCGGGGTCATTCGGGGTGTCTCCAGGTTTGGATGGGGTCTCAGGCGCCGCGCAGGCGCTGGCGTATCGGCTCGACGATGGCGTCGTTGTCGGCCCCCAGCGTGGGCGGCGCGGTGACCGCCAGCGGGCGTTCGCCGTCAAAGCTCACGGGGGAGCGTATGGTGCGCCATTCGCCGCCCTCGGGGTGCGGCGCGCTCACCTCCAGCTGCAGGTGGCGGGCCTGCGGGTCCTGCATCGCCTCCTCGGTGTCGTACATGGGGGCGTGCGGCACGTCCTCGGCCTCCAGCCGCGCGCACCAGGTGGCGCGGTCGTGCTGGCGGAACAGCCCGCCCAGCAGCGCGATCAGGTCGTCCTGGTGGGCGATGCGGCCCTCGCGGTTGGCGAAGCGCGGGTCCTGGAACAGGTCGGGGCGCTCGATGGCGTTGGCCAGGCCCTGCCAGAACTTCTCGGGCGAGGACATGTGCAGCGCGATCCACTTGCCGTCGGCGCATTCGAGCACATAGGACTGCGACACGCTGGGCCGGCTGAACGGGCCCATGATCTCGCCCTCGGAGAAGTAGTGGGTGAAGGCGTCGAGGTTGAAGTGGCACATGGCCTCCAGCATCGAGACCTCGACCTTGCGGCCGACGCCGGTGCGCCCGCGTTCCACCAGCGCGCCCAACACGCCGTAGGCGGCGTAGAAGCCGGTCATGGCGTCGGCCACGGCCGGGCCCACCACGCGCGGGTTGGCCGGGTTGATCAGCAGCTTGAGGAAGGCGCTGGCCGCCTGGGCCACGGTGTCGTAGGCCGGGCGCGCGGCGGCAGGACCCGTCTGGCCGAAGCCGCTGATGGCGCAGTACACCAGCCGGGGGTTGAGTTCGCGCAGCCGCGCCTCGCCCGCGCCCAGCCGCTCGGCCGCGCCGGGGCGGAAGTTCTGGATGTAGACGTCGGCATCCTTCACCAGCTCGTCGAACACCGCCGCATCCTCGGGCAGCTTGGGGTTGAGCGTGATGCTGCGCTTGTTGCGGTTGTAGGTCTGGTAGTGCGGGCTGTAGAGGCCGCCACGGAACGCGCGGAACGGGTCGCCCGCGCCGGGCTGCTCGATCTTGATCACCTCGGCCCCCAGGTCGGCCAGGAACATGCCCGCCGCCGGTCCGGTGATGAACGTGCCTTGCTCCAGCACGGTGATGCCGCTGAGGACTTTGTGCACCTCGATGTCTCCTGAAATTGCGGCGAACTGTATCGGTGCACAACGATTTTTAACAATGATCGTTTCGCATGTTTATCATCGATGTTGTCGATGGATTGAGGGTTAACCCATGGAACTGCGCCACCTGCGCTACTTCATCGCCCTGGCGGGCTCGCTCAACTTCACGCGCGCGGCCGAGCGGCTTCACGTGACGCAGTCCACCCTGTCACACCAGATCAAGCAGCTGGAAGAGGAACTGGCCACGCCGCTGTTCGACCGCACCGGCAAACGCGTGGCGCTGACCGAGGCGGGCGAGGAATTCCTGCACCACGCGCAGCGCGCGCTGCGCGAGATCGACACCGGCCTGGGCGCGCTGCGCCAGGACCCGAAGACCGCCACCGGCGAGCTGCGCATCGGCGCCACCCACACCTTCAACCTGGGCTTCATCCCCGACTGCGTGGCGCAGTTCCAGCGGCGCCACCCGCAGGTGCGGGTGCGGGTGGAAGAGCTGGCCGCCGACCAGATCGCGCTGCGGCTGCAGCAGGGTTCGCTGGATCTGGGCATCGCCTACCGCCCCTCCGCGCCCGGCCCGCTCAATTTCGAGCCGCTCTACAACGAGGAAATGGTGCTGGTAGTGGCGCAAAGCCACCCGCTGGCGCGGCGCAAGCGCGTGCGCATGGTCGAGCTGCACCGCCTGCCCATGGCACTGCTGCCCGAGAGTTTCGCCACGCGGCAGATGCTGGACGAGTGTTTCCGCACCTGCGGCGCCGAGCCCCAGGTGATGGCCGAGATGAACACGCTGGCCCCCATGCTAGGCCTGGTGGCCATGACCCCGCTCGCCTGCATCGTGGCCGCCAACGCGGTGCCGGTCAACGCGGGGCTGAAGATCGTCCGCCTAGACAGCCCCACGCCGGTGCGCACGCCGGGCATCCTGGCCTCGCCCCAGGCACGCGAATCCGCCGCCACGCGGGCCTTCTCGGCCATCGTGCGCAAGGTGGCGTTCCGCACCAGCCTGCTGGAAACGCGCGAGTCCGCCTCGGGCCACTGAAACCGCCGGCCACGCGAGCAAAAAAGGAGCCTCCGGGTGTGGAGGCTCCTGTCATTTAACCTCTATTAGTCAAATTGAAATCAGGGAATTCGGTTCGAAATCGGGCCGAACAGGCAAAAAAAACCGTGAAGGACCCTGGATCGGAAAAAGCCGCCGCGTCACGCGGCGGTGGAACAACACGCCTCAGACGCAGCCGTAGCGCTCCCGCGCCAGCGCCGCGCCCTTCGCCAGCGCCTCCAGCTTGGCCAGCGCCACCGCGCGGCTCATGGGCGCCAGGCCGCAGTTGGTGCAGGGGATCAGCCGCTCCTTGGGTACGAACTGCAGAGCGCGGCCAATCGTCTCGGCCACTTCCTCGGGTGTTTCCACCACGTCGCTGGCCACGTCGATAACGCCCACCATCACGTCCTTGCCGGCCAGCAGCGCCATCAGCTCGGGCGGCACGTGCGAGTGATGGCACTCCAGACTCACCTGGTCGATGCTGCTTCTGGCCAGCGCGGGGAACACCTGTTCGTACTGGCGCCACTGCTCGCCCAGCGTGGCCTTCCAATCGGTGTTGGCCTTGATGCCGTAGCCGTAGCAGATGTGGACGGCCGTGGTACAGGTGAGGCCCTGCGCGGCGCGCTCCAGCGCCTTCACGCCCCAGTCGGCGGCCTCGGCCATGTAGACGTTGAAGGCGGGTTCGTCGAACTGGATGATGTCCACCCCGTCGGCCTGCAGCGCCAGCGCCTCCTGGTTCAGCAGCTCGGCGAAGGCAAAAGCCATCTTCACGCGGTCGCCATAAAAGCGGTCGGCCACGGTGTCCACAATGGTCATGGGGCCGGGCAGGGTGAACTTGAGCTGGCGCGTGGTGTGGGCGCGGGCCAGCTGCGCCTCGAACGCGTGCACGCGGCCCTTGAGCCGCAGCGGCGCCACCACCTGCGGCACCATCGCCTTGTAGCGGTCGTTGCGTATGCCCATCTCCACCTTGTGCTCGAAGTCGATGCCCTCGACCTGCTCCAGAAAACCGTGCACGAAATGCTGGCGCGCCTGCTCGCCGTCGCCCACCACATCCAGCCCGGCGTCTTCCTGCGCCTTGATCCACAGCAGCGTGGCGTCGGCCTTGGCCTGCTGCAGCTCGGGGCCCTGGGCCTTCCACTGCGGCCAGAGTTTTTCGGTTTCGGCCAGCCAGGCGGGTTTGGGCAGGCTGCCGGCGATGGCGGTGGGGAACATGGTGGGTGTCTCCGTGGTTGTGGTGTGTTCCGGCCCGAAGTATCAACGCAGCGGAATCGGCGTGCTGGCCGCCACCGGCACCGCCGTCACCGAATTCTGCGGCGAACCCTCGATCACGCGATCGGAATAGGTGAGATAGACCAGCGCGTGGCGCTTGGCGTCCACCATGCGCACGATGCGCAACCGCTTGAACACCAGGCTGGTGCGCTCGCTGAAGATCTCTTCCTGCGCCTTAATGGGCTTGGGCACATTGATCGGCCCCACCTGCCGGCAGGCGATGGAGGCCTCCGACTTGTCTTCGGCCAGCCCGAACGCCCCCTTGAGCCCGCCGGTCTTGGCGCGCGAGACGTAGCACGTCACCCCGCTCACGCCCGGGTCGTCGTAGGCCTCGACCACGATCTTGTGGTCGGGCCCGATGAAC